>CAYYGF010000201.1:0-3256 GCA_964471315.1 uncultured Oscillospiraceae bacterium
CCAGCTCCAGGTCGCCGATGATGTTCCGCAGGGTGGTGGCGGTGAGGGTCTCCATAGCGGCCATAGGCTGCTCCACACCATAGGCGTACAGCTTGGGGTCGGTGATCTGGAAATACACCACGGTGTCAATCTGCATGGTGACGTTATCCTTGGTGATCACAGGCTGGGGAGGATAGTCCAGCACCTGCTCCTTCAAGCTGACCTTCCGGGCGATCCGGTCGATGAAGGGAACCTTGAAGTGCAGTCCCACGCCCCAAACGGTCTGGAACGCGCCCAGCCGCTCAATGACATAAGCCCGGGACTGCTGAACCACGGCAATATTGGAAATGACGATGATGAACAAGATCACAATGACGGCGAGTACAACGATCCACATAGTATATACCTCCTGATTTTAAGTGTGGAGTGTGGAGCTTTTGGAAGATAGGAAACAACTCCACACTCCTAACTCCAAGCTCCTAACTTCAAACGCACTTTCCGCATTCCACGGTTTCTTTCACGGGTGTGACGAATACCTTGACGCCCTCGATGCGGTCGACCCGAATCCTGGTGCCTTCCCCGATGGGGTCGCCGGAGGTGCTCCGGGCCGACCAGACCATACCGCCCAGCTTCACCTGCCCGGTTGCTGCCAGATTATCGATGGCAGCGGTGACCAGTCCGGTTTTTCCAATGACGGAATCGGCATTGGTAGCCGTGACCTTTGGGGTAATGTACCGGCGAACCAGAGGCCGCAGCAGCAGTAGCAGCACCGCGGATACGGCGACAAACACACCGGTTTGCAGCCACAGCGGCCCGCCCAGCAGATTCACCACCAGCGCCGCCAGCGCCCCCGCGGCAAACCACAGGGAAACCATACTCACGGTAGCGGCTTCTGCGGCGAGAAAGACGACCAGCAGCACCAGCCAAACCCAAACAGCCCAATTCATAGTCCATTCCTCCTCTCGGCTTGGTAGCTATACTATAGCAGAAAACAGCGCCGGGGTCAATGGATGTCCCCGGCGTAATCTGTAAATTTTTAGTAAAATCAGACAAAATCAGACTGAAAAATTCTGGAATACCGGTAAATTTGCTATTTCTTTTGGCAGAAATCCGAAAAGCAGCATCAGATGCCCAGAATACCAAAGATGACCAGCCCTGCGGCGGCGCTGAAGATCAGAATTTTGGGGATGCTGACCTTCCATTTCAGCAGCAGCGCCGCGTCCACACAGCCGATGGCAATGGCCGGCAGATTCCATCCCGCCGTCCCGGTGTAGTTGCTCATGCTTAGGTATACCAGCACACCCAGCACCATGCCCAGGCACGCCGGACGAACCCCCACCAGAATGTGCTGCATCAGCTTGCTTTCCTTAAAGCGGTAGAAAAATACCGCCGCCACAGCGCACAGGGTCAGGCTGGGGGTCAGCACCCCCAGGTTGGCGGCAATGGCCCCGGGGAGCCCCGCCGCCTGCATCCCCGCGAAGGAGGCGCAGTTCAAGCCCAGAGGGCCGGGGGTCATCTCCGCGATGGCCACGATGTCCGTCACCTGATCCACCGTCATCCAGCCGTGGCTCAGAACCTCGTTGGAAATCTGGGGAATCATGGACAGGCCGCCGAAGCTGCCGAAGCCGATGAGCAGAAAGCTCCAGAATAGTTCAAGCAGCACCATGGGACTTGCCCTCCCTTCTTTCGTAGAACTCCCCGATCAGCAGCCCGGCGGCTACCCCCATCAATACCAGGAATATGGCGTTGACCTGGGTAAACAGGTACAGTCCCACGCTGAGCAGCAGCACCAGAAGGCAGGGGGGATACTTGACGCTGCCCTTGGCCAGGTTGATGGCGGCGCTGGCAATGATAGGCACCACCGCCGCTTGCATTCCCTCCATGGCGGCTACTACCCAGTAGTTGCTGCGGAAGGCGTTATAGCAGAAGCTGATGGCAATCAGAATCAGCAGCGGCGGAAAGACCATGCCGAAGACACATACCAATCCGCCTGCCAGCCCCGCCGCCCGGTAGCCATAGAGCATCGCCACATTGGCGATCATGGCGCCGGGCAGGCTCTTGGCTACGCTGGTCAGATCCAGCAGCTCCTCCGACGTAATGACTTTTTTCTTTTCCACATAGAGCTGCTGCATCTGGGCAATGATGCTCCAGCCGCCTCCAAAGGTAAAGCAGCCAAAGCGCATGAATTCCAGCAGCAGAATCCAAAGCCCCTTGCATTTTTTCATAGTGTATCAGCACCTTTGTTTTCCATTTTGCATTCTCCATGATACCACGTTCTTCCCATTTTGCAAGGAAAAGGTTTCCCGGCCCCCAATTGAGAGGGCCGGGTGGAAAAAGGAGGAGAATAAGCGTGATAAGGTTTTTTACAGAGGCATGATGCCCAGCGCGATGGCAAACAGCATACATGCGATGGAGAACACCCAAACCCACAGGAAGTTGGCCTTGATGTGATCCTTGATGTCCACATCGGCAAGGCCGGTGCCCAGCAGGGTAGCCGGAACCATGGGGCTGATGAAGGTGGCGCAGTTGCGGCAGACCACCATGGCAACCGCGATGGGCAGAGCAGACACGCCGAAGCCCTCGCCGATGGCGATGATGACAGGCAGCATGCCATAGAAGTAAGAGTCGGTGTCGAAGGCCAGGGCCAGAGGCACGGACAGAACGCCGATGACCAGAGGCAGCTGCTGACCAATGGCAGCGGGCAGAATGGCGGTGACCAGACCGGCCAGGCAGCGAACCACGCTGGGCACGTCGGTGGCGGCAGTGCTCTTGGCGGAAGCGGCAAAGGCATCCGTTTATCTTACAATTCCAAAGGCTTAATCTTTCTCACCACGTCCAGAATGGTGCCGTCCCGGGCCTCCAGCACGGCAACGACTTTATCCTCCCATTCCAGGTCATCCGGACGGCCCACCAGAGAGTAGGCCTTTTCCTTCAGACTCTCGATGGTTACGTGGGGGATGCCGACGTTATCCAGGCACGCGATTAGGTCGGGCCGGAGGGGGTTCACCGCGATGCCGTAGTCGGTGACGAGAACGTCCACACAGTCGCCGGGGGTGGTGACGGTGACTACCTTCTCGCAGACGGTAGCCATCCGGCCCCAGGTTAGGGGCGTGACAATGATGCACACCTTGGAACCGGCGGCGGTGTCCGGGTGTCCGCCGGGAGCGCCGCGAAGCACGCCGTCGGAGCCGGTACGCCCGTTGACATTAAATCCGGTGTCGATTTCCAGGGCCGCCAGACCCACGAAGTCCAGCATGCTGGAGTCCCAGCCGTAGAG
>CAYYGF010000202.1:0-3238 GCA_964471315.1 uncultured Oscillospiraceae bacterium
CTCTGGGCGACCGGATCGTCATCATGAAGGACGGCTTCATCCAGCAGATCGGCACGCCTCAGGAGGTCTTTAACCATCCTTACAACCTGTTCGTCGCTACCTTCATCGGCACGCCTCAGATGAACATGTTTGACAATGCCAAGCTGGTCAAGGAGAATGGCAAGTACGCCGTGAAGCTGGACTGCTTGACTGTGGAGCTGTCCGAGGAGAAGCAGGCGAAGTTGGCCGCCAACAACGTTGCCGAGCAGGATGTTGTCCTGGGCGTCCGTCCCGAGCACATCGAGCTGGGTGCCGGCATCGCTGGCAAGGTTGACGTGTCCGAAATGATGGGCTCCTCTGTCCACCTGCATGTCACCGCCATGGGCCGCGACGTGGTCATGGTCGTTTCCACCATGAATATGACCGGTGCCGAGGTTGCTGCCCTGTCCAATGGAAGCACCGTCAACTTCACCTTCCCCGGCCACGTGTGCCATGTCTTCTCCAAGGAGACCGGCATCAACCTGGAAGCTTAAGTTCCTACCTGCGACAAGGCCCGCCTTTCGGCGGGCCTTGTTTTTTGCGGTAAAAGAGCGGAATTGTCTTGTACAGGGCAGGGTATATATCACGAAAAAATCGGACAAAATCTGAACATTCTGCCAAAAATGGGAATGGATGCGGCTTTTGCGCCGGGTTTTACTTGACAAATCATCAAAAACGTATTACCTTATAGAGGTATGTGGGAAAACTATGGAAACGTTTCAGAACTGGGAAATAGACCTGGCGAAGCGGTTCCCACCCACGCAGGATAACAGTAATGGCGGACTTCCGCTTGAAGAATGGAGAGCGAATATGAATCTGAATTGTGAAGACATCCTCAAATGGACTGAGGCACAGCTGAAGTACACATACGATGTATCTCTGAAGGAGGCAACTCCCCAGGAGCTGCATGAGGCACTGGGCCAGGCTGTGATGATGGCCATTTCCGACAACTGGAGCCGATCCAAAAAGACCCGTATGCACGAGCGAAAGGCGTATTACATCTCTGCCGAGTATCTCATCGGCCGCCTGGTGTACAGCAACCTGTTCAATCTGGGCATCCTGGACGAGATGAAGAAGCTGTTCGCCCAGCGGGGCGTGGATCTGGCGGTGCTGGAGGACATCGAGGACGATGCCCTGGGCAACGGCGGCCTGGGCCGTCTGGCTGCCTGTTTCCTGGACTCCGCCGCTTCTACCAACATCCCCCTGTCCGGCTATGGTCTGCGCTATAAGTTCGGCCTGTTCAAGCAGAGCTTTGACGGCAACGGCAACCAGGTGGAGAAGGCGGATGACTGGACGAAGTTCGGTGATCCCTGGTCCTACCGCCGCTATAACCACACCGTGAAGATCAAGTTCCCCGATCACACCGTGCTGGCGGTTCCCTATGATGTGCCCATCATCGGCTACGGCACCCAGAACGTGGGCACCCTGCGTCTGTGGCAGTGCGAGGCCGAGGAGGAGCTGAACTTTGATGCCTTCAACAGCCAGGATTACCTCCGGGCTCTGGATGCCAAGAACAAGGCCGAGGACATCACCCGTGTTATGTATCCCAACGACTCCACCTGGGACGGCAAGCGTCTGCGCATCAAGCAGCAGTATGTCCTGTCCTCCGCGTCTTTGCAGGATATGCTGCGTACCTATAAGATTGCCCATGGCAGCGATCTGAGCCGCTTCGGCGAGTTCTATGCCGTGCAGCTCAACGATACCCACCCCGCCATGTCCATCCCCGAGCTGATCCGTCTGCTGATGGCTGAGGGCATGAGCTTTGATGATGCTTTCAAGGTTGCCCAGAAGACCTTCTCCTACACCAACCACACCGTTATGGGTGAGGCTCTGGAGAAGTGGCCCCTGGATCTGATGCGCTCCGTGGTGCCCGAAATTGTGGACATCATCTGCCGCATTGACCAGAAGCTGAAGTGGGAGCATCCCGAGCTGTTCATCGTCAAGGACAACACCGCCCATATGGCAAATCTGTCCGTTTACGTGGGCAGCTACGTCAACGGCGTGGCGGAGATCCACTCTCAGATTCTGAAGGACGACTGCTTCAAGGATTGGTATCACGTCTTCCCCGAGCGGTTCCAGAATAAGACCAACGGCATCACCCCCCGCCGCTGGATCGGCCTGTGCAACCCTGAGCTCACCGAAATGGTTCGGGAGAATGTGGGCGGCGACTTCCTAAAGAACCTGGAGCTGATCGGCGGCTTGAAGGAGCACATGACCGATGAGAATGTGGCCCGGTTCAATGCCATCAAGCGTCAGAAGAAGGAGCAGCTGTGCAGCGTCATCGCCAAGCACGAGGGCGTTATGCTGAACCCCGACTTCATGTTCGATGTCCAGGTGAAGCGGCTGCATCTGTATAAGCGTCAGCTGATGAACATCCTGTCCATTGTGGATATTTACTTCCGTCTGAAGGAGGGCCGCCTGCCCGACTTCGTGCCCACGGCCTTTATTTTCGGTGCCAAGTCCGCTCCCGGCTATGTGGATGCCAAGTCCGTCATCCGCTACATCAATCGGGTGGCCCGGATGATCAACAACGATCCCGCTGTGGCGGATAAGATGAAGGTTGTTTTCGTTCAGAACTACAACTGCTCCTACGCCGAGCACATCATCCCCGCCGCCGACGTTTCCGAGCAGATTTCCCCTGCGGGCACCGAGGCTTCCGGCACCGGCAACATGAAGCTGATGCTCAACGGTGCTGTGACCCTGGGCACTCTGGACGGCGCCAATGTGGAGATCGCCCAGGAGGCCGGCCGGGAAAACGAGTATATCTTCGGCCACACCGTGGAGCAGATCAACGCCACCAAGGGTTCCTACTATCCCCGGGGCATTTACGACAGCAACGCCGACCTGCGCCGGGCTATCAACACCCTGGTGGACGGCACCGTTCCCACCGACGACGGCCTGCGCAACCTGTTCCACTCCCTGCTGGATTGGGGCAACAATTCCGACCAGTACCACCTGCTGCTGGACTATGAATCCTATGTGGAAGCCAAGCTCCAGGCCAATCGGGACTATGCCGACCGCATGGCCTTCGGCCGCAAGTGCTTGATGAACGTGGCCTCTGCCGCCAAGTTCTCCTCTGACCGAACCATTCGCCAGTACGCGGATGAGATCTGGCACATCAAGCCCACGCAGTATTAATTGCAAAGTATCCCAAAGCCCCCGGCTTCGTAAGAAGCCGGGGGCTTTTTGCGCGGCGGCGTGCCGCCGCTGTCAATACGTG
>CAYYGF010000203.1:0-3221 GCA_964471315.1 uncultured Oscillospiraceae bacterium
CGACAAAGAAGCCTCGGAAAGCAATTTCTTCGCCAAGGGCCGCAATGATAACCTGACCGATGAGCAGCGGTATCCGATCGAGGGACAAAAAAGCGCTCGTCCTTCCCACAATGTGGTCAACAAACGCTCTGCCAAAAAGCAAATGACCCACGATCAGCGTCAAAACGGCTCTCGCAACCGGGAAAGCCCAGAGAAGCGCACCGCTTTTCCGGAGGTCGCTCCAAAAGGTACCGAAGCGAAGACCGGATTCGTCATGCTTCGGTTTCTGGATGGTCTCCACAATAAAGAAGAATGCAATGCCCACAAACACGGAATATCCCGCAATTTGCGATGAAGGCACAGCCTTTGTCGCTGTGAGCAGAAGCATCACGATGAGTCCGACGATGGTGATTGCCGTCTGCCTGTCCATCTTTTCAGCATGGTTCATATGTTTCTCTCCCCTGATTCGTTATTCCTGTCCGTCTTCTCCTGCTTCGGGCTGTAGTGCATGGGCGTAAACCGCAGGCCACCAACGCTTTGCCCGTCATCCGTCGGAACAAAGCCCAGATGACGGTAGACCTCCACTGCGTAGGGAGAAGAGTTAACCGTGAACACCTGATGGGCATAGTCACGGCGCATGGCCGCAAACAGCTTTTTGCCGATTCCCCGGCGGTGATAGGCCGCATCCACAAAGAAGCCGCCGATGTGCTGGGGCGCGCGCATGGACAGTACGCCCACGAGCGTTTCTCCGTCAAAGGCACCGTAAAAATCCATCTGCCGGTTGCGCTGGGGATTATCCAGACTGGCTCGAAAAGCAGCGATTCCTTCGGGTGAATACTCCGGCGCTTCAAACTCCAGGAACACCCGCCAGCACAGCTCCAGTGCCTGGGGAATATCTTCGTAGGTCAGCCTGCGGACAGGATACGGCTCCATGGTTCGGGCCAGGCTGTAAAGCGCCATATCCAAAACCTTGCCGTTTTTCACGGCGTTGTTTTTCATCAGTCCCTCGAAGGCAAATCCCGCCTTCTCCAGCGCCCGCCGGGAGCCGGTGTTATTGTCCCAACGGTTCGGCACTGTTCCCAGCCTTTGCAGCCGCCGCAGGTTTCCACGCCTTTTCTCAGTGCGCACTGCCGAATTTTGCAGAGACTTGCACAGAACGGCGTTTTCACACCATCGGCCCGGCAGCCCTGACAGTTGATATGCTCCGGCAGAATAGGAACCTGGTTGAGCTCCGTCCATAATTTCGCGGTTTTTTCCCGCAATGCCGGATCGTTGTGAATCGTTGCCAGATAGGCATCGCATTTCTCACAATCCAGCCCGCAGTATGCGATCATTGCTTTCATATTCATGTACCCCCGTTCGATGTCAGTTAGAGAAACCCCCGTCTTTGGAGTCAGTATCCCAGGGCCTGCTTCGGCCATGCCAGCCCCGCGTCTCCCAATAGCCGTAGTCCGGCTCCGAGGGTGGAAAATGCTTATGGGCAAAGCGCATCAGGTAAAACCACTTTTTCGCCCGGCCATTGTATCCGCTTTTTCCAGTGTTTTTCCGAATCTTTCCGGCAACCCGGTCCGTCTGCCTGTGAATGCGCGCCAGGATCCGTGCCGGGATCTCATCAGGCTTTACCGCCTGCACACCGAAGCCCAGCCGGTAGACCTTACGGACGCCCCACATTTCCAGACTGTCGGCCATATCTCTCGTGGTACTTTTCATGCCCCCTCCGGCGGCGGTGGAGATCACCACCGCCTGCTTTTTTGCCATCTCCGGCCGGGGACGGTGGACAACCCACCAGGTTCCGAAGTGGTCGAGAAAGCTCATCATCTGACCTGTGGCGTGATAAACATACACGGGGCTGTCCAGGATCAGCAAGTCCGCTTCCAGAATAGCCGTAACCAGAGGTTCCAGCTTCTGATAGTGGGGGCAGCAGGTCAGGTCTGTCTGGAAACAAGTAAAGCAGCCAAGACAGGGCTCATCAAAATCCCGGGGCAGAAAGAATTCCTGAATTTCGCCGTCCAACTTATCGGCCAGTTCCCGAGCCACCATGCAGGTACTGCCTGCATGGTTCTGCCCGTGGATCAATGCTATTTTCATTGCAGCAAACCTCCTGTTCTGATTTCATCGATTACTTACAGAATCCCTGTTATTGTCATCGTTGAAACGGTTTCCGCCGTTTCCTGTTCACTCTAATATGCCGGTTTACAAATCGGCACCCAGATGCCGCATTCATAATCGAGACTTTGCATATTACCGGGGGAGTAGACCTCCAGCATGGCGCTACCGTTTGCCATGAACTTTTGCCCCTCGTTCGGATACCACTCCTGCCAGACCTGGGTGTTCAGGGTTTGCAGAGAGCCGGGCAGGGGTCCTTTGGCGGAGAACATCGCCCAATCGCTTTCCGGGAAGGTATAGAGCTTCAGCCCCTCCGGCACGTCGCCGCCCTTGTAAAGTCCTGCGATCCAGTATTCAAAGGCGCCCTCCTTCTCATCACAGATGGCAAACAGGCCGATGCCGTTTTCGAGAATGGCCGCTTCAACTGCGGTTTCCGGCTGCATGGTCTGCCAGAGCCGCGCGTACTTCTGGGCGTACTCCTTGTCCCAAAACTCGGGGCACTTCCGGTAGCCCTCCTCCGGGCGGATAGAGGTGGAAAAGCCGATAAAGGTCATGGCGGGTTTGTGTTCATATGTAACGTTCATTAGTATTTTCTTCATGGTCATTACCTCCCAAAATTCAAATCTTCTGTTGCTTTCAATCTCTCCGTAAGACTGAAATTTCACGGTCTATTCTACTATTTTTTTATCACCAAAATACTGTATCAAAATTAATACCAAGGCACTTCCTGCAAGTATTCCATCCATAATTCCAGCAGGCAACAAAAACATCATCAATGTAATTGTAATAACACAGTTTATTACAGATAACACTAATCCCCACATCCTATTTTTCAACAATCCTATTGCTCCAATAAGTCTAAACACTCCATATATTGCTCCCATAACCATCATCATATAAAGGTTATCTTGAAAATATGGAAGCTTAAATTCAAAATATTGACCTATGTCATATTTATCAGTTCCTATAAGCAATGCTGGTATCATTGCAAAAATTCCACCAAGCTCCATAAAACCACCATGAATAATCATAAGTATCGCTGCAATCTTGTATTTTTTCATAACCGTATATTCCTCCGTAGAATTCAAAGTTACTCTATCAATGCTTTTTTAGTTTCCGTCATATCTCGTTCAATC
>CAYYGF010000204.1:0-2215 GCA_964471315.1 uncultured Oscillospiraceae bacterium
AACCTGTGACCCCATGCTTGTAAGGCATGTGCTCTCCCAGCTGAGCTATGCTCCCGAACTTATGTCGTGATGAGGTGCTCACCTCAGCGACGTGGTTCATTATACACAAAAGTCCCCCATTTGTCAAGCACTTTTTCGATTTTTTCTGTGTTAATTTTTTCGAAGAAGATTTCCGTGATTTCCCACCATTATCGAGAAAATTCAAATTTTTTCCAGTAAGTTTCGAATATCCTCCGGCGTAAAGGTGTAGACCGTATCACAGAACTGGCACTCCACCGGGAAGGTTTTTCCTTCCTCCATGATCTCCGTCAGCTCCTTCCGGCCAAGACTGATCAGTGCGCTTTCCACCCGCTGCCGGGTGCAATAGCATTTGTAGGAAACCTCCACGGTATCCAGAAACACCACACCCAGTTCGCCACAGACCTGGCCCAGAATATCCTCCGGCGTCAGGCCAGCGTCCAGCATCGGCGTGACTGCCCCCGCCTTCTGAACACCTCGCTCCAGCTTGTCGATGACTTCCTCCGGCGCGCCGGGTAAAAGCTGCACCAGATAGCCTCCCGCTACCTTGACGCTCTGATCCCGATCCACCAGCACACCCAGGGCACAGGCTGTGGGGGTCTGCTCACTCTGGGCAAAATATGCGGTGACATCATCCCCAATTTCCCCGGACACCAGAGCCGTGGAGCCGATATACGGCTCCTTCATCTGCATATCCCGGATTACCGTAATGGTTCCATCCGTACCCACCGTGGCCCCCACATCCAGCTTCCCGGGGTATTTCTCCACCAGGGGAACCTTCGGCTCCGTAACACAGCCCCGCACATTACCCACAGGATCGGAAACCACGGTAATGGTGCCGATGGGGCCACCGCCTCGGATCTGGAGAGTCATGGAGCCGTTATCCACCTTCTGCATGTTGCCCATCATCGATGCCGCTGTCAGCGCCCGGCCAAAGGCAGCTGTGGCATTGGGGGTAGTTCCCTGGATTTTCGCACCCCGGCGCACCAGTTCCGTGGAACGGATGGCTACCACCTTCACAAAGCCATCCATGGTCATACCCCGTACCAAATAATCCTTCATTTGATTCTACCCTTTCTTGCTTTCAAATAAATTCGCTGCTCTCCCGGCCGGGGCGAAACCAACTGCCGGTCTGCCCAGACCTCGATGTGGGTGAAGCCCGCCGCTTTCAGATAGCCTGCCAGCTGTTCCCGGGAATAGGCGTATTCCCGGTGTTCCTCAAAGGAACGTTCCCACATTTTTCCCCGGCGCTGGAACAGATCCATTCCGTAGGAGCAGATATTGGTTTTCTCGTCAAATTCTCCCCGCCAGACGCAGTACACATCTTCATCCTCATCCAGAAACACCTGGCCATCCATGGCCCGGAGCTTTTCCGGAGTGTTCACGTCAAAAATAAAAATACCGCCGGGGTTCAGAGCCTTGTAGACCCGTTGAATCGCCCTGGCGCAATCGGCAGGGTCTGTGATGTAGTCCAGGCTGTCCAAGGCGCACACGGCCAGGTCTACCCCTCTCGGAAGACACAGCTTTTCCAGGCTCTGGCAGACAAACTGAGGCGGGTTATCCAGATCCGCCGTCTTCTGCTGGGCCACGGTGAGCATCTCCTCGGACAGGTCTACCCCGGTGACCCGCAGGCCTTTTCGGGCCAGGATGGCGCTGACGGAGCCAGTCCCGCAGGCCAGATCCACGGCGGTTCGGGGAGACATGCCCTCCCGGTTTAGTATTTCATAGTAAAAGGCAACGGTGGCTTCGTAGTCCACATCATTGGTCAATCGGTCATAGCTGTCTGCTAATGCGTGGTAAGCATCCATGGGATTCCTTCTTTCTTCCGTCTACAGCAAAGCATCCCGGCCCGTTTTTGGGCCGGGATGCGGCAAAGCGTTTTCTTAGCGCTTGAAGATGCTGAAGATTTCGTCGATGTCGCTCATGTCCGCGGGCTTGGTGGGCTGTTTAGCCGCGGCAACGGGCGTATCGATGTCCTCGGGGACAAAGCTGGGGGTGGAAGGCGCGGCACTCTTTGCAGCGGCAGCCTTGGGGGCAAAGGTCTCGGGCTTCAGCTCAAAGCCGGTAGCAATGACCGTGACCCGCATTTCGTCCTGGAAGTTGTCCGCCACAGTGGCACCGAAAATGATGTTGGCGTCGGGGTTGGCAGCCTCCTGCACGATACCGGCGGCAGTCTCCACGTCGTCCAGGGTCATCT
>CAYYGF010000204.1:2225-3167 GCA_964471315.1 uncultured Oscillospiraceae bacterium
GCACCGGAGAACGCACCGCCCCGGGCAGCTTCCCCGGCGGGAGCGGCTTCCGCGTTGCCGTCGAAGCCGGTGGCGATGACGGTGACCCGCATTTCATCTTCAAATTCGTCGCTGAAGGATGCGCCGAAGATGATATTGGCATCGGGATTCGCCGCTTCCTGGACAATACCGGCAGCGGTCTCCACGTCGTCCAGCGTCATCTCGGAGGAGCCGGTGACGTTCACCAGCACGCCGGTAGCACCGTTGATGGAGGTCTCCAGCAGGGGGCTGGAAACGGCGGCGGTAGCGGCCTGCTCGGCCTTCTCCCGGCCGGAGGCGGTACCCACACCCATGTGGGCCCGGCCCGCATCCTTCATGACGGCGGAAACGTCGGCAAAGTCCAGGTTGATGATGACATTCTGGCAGAAGCCCACCAGCTCGGAGATGGAGGTCACCGCCTGCTTCAGTACGTCATCGGCAATGCCGAAGGCGTTGGCAAAGGTGATCTTCTGGTCGGTGACGTATTTCAGCCGGTCGTTGGGAATGATGATCAGAGAGTCCACCTTACCGTTCAAGTCGGCGATGCCCTGCTCCGCCTGGCGCATCCGGTTGGCGCCCTCAAACTTGAAGGGCTTAGTGACCACGCCCACCGTGAGAATGCCTGCCTCGTGGGCCAGATCCGCCACAATGGGAGCCGCGCCGGTGCCGGTGCCGCCGCCCATACCGGCGGTGATAAAGACCATATCGGTGCCCTCCAGGGCCTTGGAAATGGCAGCCCGGGATTCCTCGGCGGACTTTCTGCCCACCTCGGGCTTGGAACCGGCGCCCATGCCGCCGGTGAGCTTCTCACCGATCTGGATCTTATTCTTGCAGACGGACTTGTTCAGATCCTGCTTATCGGTATTGACAACGATAAACTCCACGCCGCCGACACCTGCTTCAATCATACGGTTAATTACGTTA
>CAYYGF010000205.1:0-3143 GCA_964471315.1 uncultured Oscillospiraceae bacterium
CCAAATTCTCAGCATGGTGGATGCCGGAAAAATCGCCCTGACCCCGGCGGTGGAGATGTTTTCCAAGCGCAATGCATCACTCGCAAAAGAAATCAAACAGCTCCAGACCTCTGAAGCAGATCTTCTGCGGCAGCAGAGTGAAGGAGACGAGAAGAAAAGAATGTCCTCGCAGTTGATCCCGACGGCACAGCATATATTGGAACACTATTCTCTCCTGTCGGTAGGGGAAAAGAATCGACTGTGGAAGCTGGTATTAAAGAAGACCACTGTCTACCGCACACAGGACGATGAATTGATGATCCATATATATCCGAATCTTCCGCAATAAGATGTTCTCTGTGGGCGGGCAGGACTACATTTTATCCCAAATTCCATAAATTCTATCGACGAAAGCCCCTTGACCTGCTATAATACCCTTACTAAGCAGGTCAGGGGGCCATGTTGTTATGGGTAATGAATCGAAAAAAGCGCCATGTAGTATTGCTCTATTGGCCCATGTGGATGCGGGGAAAACCACTCTGAGCGAGGCGCTGCTTTATCGGGCGGGGGCCAGGCGTACCTTGGGCCGGGTGGATCATGGGGACGCCTTTTTGGATACCCACGCCCTGGAACGGGCCAGGGGGATTACCATTTTTTCCAAGCAGGCCCGTCTGCAAACGGAGCATCGGGAAATCATTTTGGTGGACACCCCCGGCCATGTGGATTTTTCCGCAGAGACGGAGCGTACCCTTCCGGTTCTGGACTGCGCCGTGCTCCTCATCAGCGGGACAGACGGCATCCAGGCCCATACCTTGACGCTGTGGCGGCTGCTGGAACGCTACCAGGTGCCCACATTTCTGTTTGTGAACAAAATGGATCTTCCCGGTGTGGAAAAGGCGGTGCTTCTGCGGCAGCTGCAAAGTCAGCTTTCCCACGCCTGTGTGGATTTTACCGCCTCGCCGGAAATCGTGGCGGAGGAATGCGCCATGTGCGACGAGGCGCTGATGGAAACCTATCTGGAGACCGCTGGGGTAACCGACGGCAATCTCCGGGGGCTGATCGAGCAGCGCAGGCTGTTCCCCTGCTGCTTCGGCTCGGCGCTGAAGCTGGACGGGGTGGATACCCTGCTGGAAATGCTGGATCGGTTCGCTCCTCAGCGGGATTACGGCACGGAATTTGCCGCCCGGGTGTACAAAATCTCCCGGGATCCCCAGGGCAATCGGCTTACCTGGCTGAAGGTCACCGGCGGGAATCTGAAGGTTCGCGGGTTGCTGTGTTATGTCAATCAAAAAGGAGAACCCCGTGAGGAAAAGGCCGTTCAGCTGCGTCTGTACAGCGCCGACAGGTTTACCCCCGTGGAGGAAGTGGCCGCTGGCGGTCTGGCGGCAGTGACGGGGCTGAGTGAAACCTACGTGGGGCAGTCCCTGGGCGCGGAGCCGGAGGGAAACACGCCCATGCTGGAGCCGGTGATGACCTACCGGATCACGCTGCCCAAGCTCTGTGACCCGGCCCAGGCCCTGCCCAAGCTGCGGCAGCTGGAGGAGGAGGATCCCCAGCTCCATCTGCTGGCGGAAGGCGGTCAGATTCATGTGCAGCTGATGGGGCGGGTGCAGCTGGAAATATTCCGCAGCCTGGTGCGTCAGCGCTTCGGCTGGGAAATCACCCTGGATGACCGCCGAATTTTCTACAAGGAAACCATCGAAAACACGGTGGAGGGTGTGGGGCATTTCGAGCCGCTGCGCCACTATGCCGAGGTTCATCTGCTGCTTTCCTCCCTGCCCCGGGGCAGCGGCCTGGTATTCGACACGGTCTGCCCTACGGATGTGCTGGACAGCAGCTACCAAAAGCTGATCTTGACCCATCTGGCGGAGAAAGTCCATCGGGGTGTGCTGACCGGCGCGCCCATTACGGACATGAAGCTTACACTGCTGGTGGGGAAGGCCCACTTGAAGCACACCGAGGGCGGAGACTTCCGTCAAGCAACCTACCGGGCGGTGCGGCAGGGGCTGATGCAGGCAAAATCCCTGCTGCTGGAGCCGTGGTACGAATTCACCGTGACCCTGCCCACGGAGCAGGTGGGCCGCGCCATCACCGATCTGCGGGCCATGGGCGGAGAATTGGAAGCTCCCGAGGCGGTGGGCGCGGTTTCCGTCCTGCGGGGTCTGGTTCCGGCGGGAGAAGTAAAGGACTATGCCGACACTCTGGCGGCCTACACCCAGGGCCGGGGACAGCTGCAGCTGTCTCTCCACGGTTACGCTCCCTGTCACAATACCGAAGCGGTTGTGGCCCAAGCGGCCTATGACCCGGAGGGGGATTTGGAAAACACACCGGATTCGGTTTTCTGCGCCCATGGGGCGGGCTTTCCCGTCAAATGGAATCAAGTTCCGCAATACATGCACCTGGAAAGCGGCTTGCGGGAGGAAAAGGAACCCCAGATTCTAAGCCGCAACCTGGCGGTGGAGGATCGGGAGCTGGAGGCCATCATGGAGCGGGAATTCGGCCCCATCCGGCGGCCGCAGTATGGCGTTCGCTCCGAAAGCCATCCGGCGACCGAGGAGGTATCCATCTGCCCGCCCAGGGAAAAGTATCTCATTGTGGACGGCTACAACATGATTTTCGCCTGGGAGGAGCTGGCAGCGCTGGCTGAGCAGGATCTGGACGCCGCCCGGCGGCGGCTGTGCGACCTGCTCAGCAGCTATGCGGGCTTTACCCAATGTCACCTGGTGGTGGTCTTTGACGGCTACCGGCAGAAGGGAAACCCCGGTGAAAAAAGCCAGCAGCAGGGCTTGCAGGTGGTGTTTACTAAGGAAGGGGAGACGGCGGACGCCTATATGGAAGCCCTGGCCAGCCGAATCGGCGGCAACTACGCCGTCCGGGTGGCAACCTCCGATGCTCTGGTGCAGCTGTCGTCCTTCCGCAGCGGTGTTCTGCGCATGTCCGCCCGGGAACTGTGGGAGGACGTGCAGCACACCCGGGAGGAAATGGGGAAACATTTCCGGAAATAGCTGGAAATCCTTCAAAAAGGCGGATTTTTTATAAAAAACGCTTTTCATTTTCGGAATCATCCTGTATAATAGAATGTGCATATCTGCTTTGCTCAGCAAAAGGGGAATTTATCGCACTGGCCAAAGCCTCCCCTGAAAGGGGAGGTGGGCCGCCGTAAG
>CAYYGF010000206.1:0-3133 GCA_964471315.1 uncultured Oscillospiraceae bacterium
GATCATAATAAGTGGAAGCTGTTTGCTCCGTCAATATGATATCATTTTGATGATTTCCGTTTCTTTTTCGAATACGTTCCATACACACTTCCTTGACAAACTTCCTCTTTTACGACTATCCGATATAAAAGGGACCCGGCGCAGCATCGCCGGGTCCTTTTTATGGTTCCTGTGACTCCCTGCGGTACTGGCTGGGGGTCTGAGAAAACACCGCCTTGAACTTCCGGCAGAAATAACCCACATTCTCGAATCCGGTCTGCTCCGCGATGGCACTGACGCTACCGCGGGTAGTGGTCAGCAGCTTCGCCGCCTGCTTCAGTCGATAGCTGATCAGATAGTCGATGGGCGATGTGTGCAGATACTGCCGGAACAGCTTCATGGCACTGCTTTTGCTGATGGATACCTCCCCGGCAAGTTCCTCCAGGGTCACCTTGCCTGCATAGTGGGTGTGGACATACTGCATCATCCTTTGAAGCTGGGTCTGCGCGCGGAGACCACGGTCTTCCGGGTTGCCTTCTGTGCGTACCCGACTGCCGATTGCTTCCCACAGCGCCATCAGAAGCCGGACCGTGCGAAACTCGCTGGGGCTGCTCTGCTCCTGATGGGCAATCACCTCCCGCAGACAATCCAGCACCGCCCCGTCTTCGAAGGTTTCCGGGGAGAAAACCTGAATATCCACCCCGGAATGAAGCACCGGCGCCACAAACTTGCGGTATAGAAGGCTCTGCTCCGGGGCAATGATTTCCGGAGAAAACACCAGATTGGGCAAGATGGTGCTTCCCTCCGACCGGAAGCAGTGGATCACCTGGGTGTTGAGAAAGGCGGCGGTTCCGGCGCTCAGCCGGTAGCTGCCGCTGCCAGCCAGTACGGTGGCGGTTCCTTCCAGAACATAGATGACCTCCACCTCCGGGTGCCAGTGCCAATCCACGCAGTGAAAATCAAATTCCCAGATGTCCTCCATATAGTAGCCCAGGGGAAACTCCGGGTTTCCGTGGTGGGCAACCTCCTTCATGGTCTCATCCGTAAGAATCTTCGGATATGAGGTCAGATGTGCCATGGCTTCCTCCAAAATGTGAGATTGTGTAAGATTAATCCCAGATTCTGCATTGTGTAACGCATGTGGAAATCATATAATTCCATTACATTCTAGTTCACATCGGGAGGAAAGTCAATATGAAACGCTCCTACAAACGCACCCTGACCGCCTGCTATCTGGGGTTTGTCACCCAGGCCATTTCCGCCAACTTCGCGCCGCTACTGTACCTGACCTTTCACCGCAGCTATGGGATTCCCCTGGGGCGCATCGCCATGATCTCCACGGTGTTTTTCCTGACCCAGCTTGTGGTGGATATTCTGTGCGCCCGATATGTGGATCGGATTGGCTACCGCAAATGTATTCTGGCTTCCTGTCTTTGTTCGGCAGGGGGACTGATGGGACTTGCGGTCTTGCCGGAGCTTCTGGGCAGTCCCTTCTGGGGGATTTTGCTGAGCGCGGTGGTGTATGCTGTTGGCAGCGGACTGATTGAGGTCCTGTGCAGTCCCATCGTGGAAGCCTGTCCCTTCCAGCGAAAGGAAGCGGTGATGAGCCTGCTGCATTCCTTCTACTGCTGGGGAAGCGTGGGGGTGGTGATTGCGTCCACCGCGTTCTTCCGTGTCTTCGGCATTAAGAATTGGAAGCTGCTTGCCTGCCTCTGGGCGCTGGTACCCCTTTTCAACATCTATAATTTTGCCACCTGCCCCATCGAACCGCCGGTAAAAGAGGGACATAGTATGTCCATCGGGAGCCTGCTTCGAGTCCCAGTGTTCTGGACGGCGATTGTGCTGATGGTCTGCGCCGGAGCCAGCGAGCTTGCCATGGCGCAGTGGGCATCGGCATATACCGAATCTGCCATCGGTTTTTCCAAGGCGGCAGGCGACCTTGCCGGACCCTGTCTCTTTGCCGCCGCCATGGGCATCAGCCGGATGCTCTACGGAAAATTCGGTCACCGGATGAATCTGATGCAGTTTATGTACTGCTCCGGGGCGCTGTGCCTGATCTGCTATCTGCTGGCAGCTCTGTCCCGGCTTCCCTTCGTGGGCTTGACCGGCTGCATTCTGTGCGGTTTTTCCGTGGGGATTCTATGGCCGGGAACCATCAGCATCTCTTCTGCCAGACTGCCCCGGGGCGGAACCGCCATGTTCGCTCTGCTTGCCATGGCTGGGGATTTGGGCGGGGCGCTGGGTCCCTGGCTGGTGGGAACCGTGTCGGAGCTGACGGGCAACAGCCTGCAAAAAGGGCTGCTGGCAGGCAGCGTGTTTCCCCTGTGCCTGATTCTCTCCCTTGGGGTCATGGTGATTCTGGCAGAGCAGCAAAGCAGGGTAACCCAAGCGTCCTGACAGCGAAAGAGGATCATGATAACAACCGCTACCGATGTGCATTGACAAACAATGCACGATTCATACTCCTGGGGCGCAGGCAGCTTCGTCTTTTCGCTGCTTGCGCCCCCCTTTTTTAATATTCCCCAAATGCGATCACAGATCGTTGGGAGAGATAAATGGGAGGCTGTGCCGTATCAGGTGCATGGGAAAGGGAATCGGAAGAAGCGGAAATAATCCACTCTCCCCAATATGGTTATGTCAGAAAATGAAAAACCACTCCAATCTCGGGACAAGGGAAAAAGCCATCCGGGATAAGGGAGTCGCGTTTCGGTGCTGTTGACAAACTCCAAAATCTCGATTTTTCTCTGGGAATATGGTACAATAAGAGAAAAACGGGGCTGAGGCATATGTTGAAACGAGACGGCGGCAAGCAGCTGAAAATGACTTTCCTGACGCTGGAGGAGCTGATGCCGGAAAAGCATTTTCTTCGCGATCTGGAACGGTGTGTGGATTTCAGTTTCATCTACGATATCGTTGAACCGCTGTATGCCAAAGTGGGCCGGCCTTCCATCGATCCTGTTCTTCTGGTGAAAATGCTCCTGCTGGGCTATCTCTACGGCATACCCTCCGAGCGGAAGCTGGAGCAGGAGGTTCGGGTCAATATCGCGTTCCGCTGGTTTCTGGGCATTGACTTTGACGAGCCCGTTCCGGATCACTCCACCATTTCCCAGCTTCGCCGCCGGAAATTCGGAGGGACAACCCTGTTTCAGGATAT
>CAYYGF010000207.1:0-2995 GCA_964471315.1 uncultured Oscillospiraceae bacterium
GCGCGCTTGGGGCAAAAGATCCGCCGAAGCCCGCAGTCCCCATTGTGCGGTGTTGTCGTTTCCTTATGATCTTCATATAAAAAACTTCAATCCTTGCGAATGAAAGTTTTTTATTGAACATCAATATTATTCTGCCCCATCCAGAGCAAACCTGCACATCGCCGGAGGCAGGCCGTGGCTGCCAACCTTGGTGACACGGTTGGATACATACTGAAATCCGCCGTTATCCAACAGCCGCACCCGAACCTCGTGGGCAAACAGGCAGTCCGTTTTCCACTCCGGGGAATACACCTGCACCGACAGGGTAAGGGTTCCGTCCCCATTTTCCCTGGCGTCCACCACCTGGGGATCGCAGAAGGGTGCGTGCCAGGTGGTCAGATCGTCCCCAAAAACCGGCCGCCAGGGATACGCCCCGTTTTCATAGCCGCAGCGCTGCCGGAATTCCTCCAGAGAAATCTGAAAATAGGGCAGAAGCGTCTTCTCAAACTGCGCTTCGGGAATCCAGGCCCTGGGCGGCCAGCCCTCCAGCGAGAAGGTGTCCACCTCCACCCGCTGACCGGTGTCCTTTTCGTACAGGTACTCAAACAGGTCGTTGAAGGACAGCTGCCCCCAATCCCCCTCCTGCCAGTCGCACAGGAACAGATTGACCATCTGATACCCCACCGGTCGAATGTACGTCCGGCACAGATCATATTTCTCGGGATTCACCGGCTCCATGCGCAGTTGGGCATAATCAATGTAGTGGGGATCCCCCGCCGGATAGACCCGGTAGTAGAAAATCCCCCAGTCTGCCAGCTCCATATCGTAAATGGGCAGTTCTTGGCAGGCTTCCACCACCGGCTCTCCGGTCTCCGACCAGATTAGGCTCGCCAGCAGAAACCGGTTCTCCCCGCCCTGCCGGAAGAAACGCAGGTAGGAAAATCCCTGGCTGTTGACCTGCAGCACAGTCTGGGCCGCCTTTTCTCCCCCAGCGAAATCCTCCAGTCCGTGGGAATTGGCCAGGTATTCCGGGTATACCCCGTCGGTGTCCACCGTGGCGTAGCCCGCTTCGATCAGTATCCGCTCCATGGCGTCTATGTCCGCCTGGGAGAACGGGCTTTCCAAATCCGCTGCCGCTGCCCACAGAAGGGCCGAAACCGCACCAATCTCCCCCGTTACCAACCGGTTCTGGGCGGCGGAGAGCTGTTCCGGCCGTTCCCAGCCGGACAGTGCCTGCCGGGGCAGCTGACAGGCTGCCACCAGGCACACCAGCAATAGCAGAACCCAGATCACTTTACGCATAGACATCCCCCCGAACGTTGACAGTGAAAAGTGGATAGTGGAAAGGAATGGCGTAACCGACACCACCACTTTCCACGCTTCCCGTGCCTCCCATTTTACCGCATCGGGGCTTTCCTGGCAAGCAGACATTGTTCGTTAATAAATTATTTACGGATTCTTCCAAATTCCCTCTTGCTTTTTTGGAAAGGATGGAGTATTATGTATTAGCACTCAAGGAGTAAGAGTGCTAATACCGTAGATGCATGCGGCTTGCCGCAGTCTAAATACATTTTGTATGGAGGAATTATCAATGAAACTGAAACCCATGGCAGATAACGTGCTGCTGAAGGCCCATGAGGCCCAGGAGACCACTGTCTCCGGCATCGTCCTGGCCACCACCAACAAGGAAAAGCCCGCGATCTACGAAGTGGTTTCCGTCGGCCCTGGCACCAAGGACGTGACCATGACCGTGCGCGCCGGTGAGAAGGTCGTTGTGGGCAAGTTCGTCGGCACCGATGTGACCATCGACAAGGAAGAGTACAAGTTCGTCAAGCAGGATGACATCCTGGCTGTTGTTACCGACTAAGGAGGAACATGACTATGGCAAAGATGATTGTTTACGGCGAAGAAGCCCGCAAGAAGCTGCAGTCCGGCATCGACCAGCTGGCCGATACCGTGAAGGTTACCCTGGGACCCAAGGGCCGCAACGTGGTTCTGGGCAAGAAGTACGGCGCGCCCTTGATCACCAACGACGGCGTGACCATCGCCAAGGAAGTGGAGCTGGAGGATCCCTTTGAGAACATGGGCGCCCAGCTGATCCGGGAAGTCGCCACCAAGACCAATGACGTGGCTGGCGACGGCACCACCACCGCTACCGTCCTGGCCCAGGCCATCACCCGTGAGGGCTTGAAGAACCTGTCCGCCGGCGCCAACCCCATGGTCATGCGCAAGGGCATTGACAAGGCTGTGGAGGCCGCCGTGGCTGCCATTAAGGCCAATTCCGTTCCCGTTTCTGACTCCGCCGCCATCGCAAGAGTCGGCACCGTTTCCTCCGGCGACGAGGCCATCGGCCAGCTGATCGCCGAGGCCATGGAAAAGGTCGGCAAGGAAGGTGTCATCACCATCGAGGAGTCCAAGACCGCCGAGACCGGCCTGGATGTGGTGGAAGGCATGCAGTTTGACCGGGGCTATATCTCCCCCTACATGGTCACCGACACCGACAAGATGGAGGCCGTCCTGGATGACGCCTACATTCTGATCACTGACAAGAAGATTTCCTCCATCCAGGATATCCTGCCCATTCTGGAGCCCATCGTCAAGTCCGGCCGCAAGCTGATGATCATCGCGGAGGATGTAGAGGGTGACGCTCTGGCTACCCTGCTGCTGAACCGTCTGCAGGGCCGCTTCAATGTGCTGTGCGTCAAGGCCCCCGGCTTCGGCGACCGCCGCAAGGAGATGCTGCAGGATATCGCCATTCTGACCGGCGGCACCGTGATCTCCAGCGAGCTGAACATGGAGCTGTCCGAGGCGCAGATGACCGATCTGGGCCACTGCCGTCAGATCGTGGCCACCAAGGACACCACCACCATCGTCGACGGCGACGGCAAGCCCGAGGACATCAAGGCCCGGGCCCAGATGATTCGCTCCGCCATCGCCACCACCACCTCCGACTACGACCGGGAGAAGCTCCAGGAGCGCCTGGCCAAGCTCAGCGGCGGCGTGGCCGTCATCAAGG
>CAYYGF010000208.1:0-2967 GCA_964471315.1 uncultured Oscillospiraceae bacterium
GCTTTTTCACCTGCTGCAAAAAGGGATTTTTTCGGGATGTAATCCTCTGCTCCATCACAGCCTCTGCATTGCCTCCAGGGCGTAGTTATCCCCCAGCACTACCAACACGTCCTCCGGCTGGATGCGGTAATCCGCGGCGGGAGAAACATTGGTAGCTTTTCCGTTTTCCACGGCGATGATGTTCACACCCAGCTTGGCCCGGACGTTCAGCTCCTTCAAGGTCTTGCCCACCCAGTCCTTGGGACTGGGAACCTCCAAAATGCCGTAGTCCTCGGAAAGCTCAATATAATCCAGCACATTGTGGGAAAACAAGCTCCGGCCCAGCCGCTGGGCATGCTCCTGCTCCGGGATCACCACCCGGTCCACCCCCAGCTTTTCCAGCACCCGGCGGTGGGTCTCGTCGTGGGCCTTGCAGACAATATACGGCACACCCAATTCCTTTAAGTTCATGGTAATCAGCACCGACGCCGCCAAATTGTCGCCGATGGCGATCACAGCGCAGTCAAAATTCCGCACACCCAGGGAGCGCAGCACTTCCTTGTCCTGGGCATCGCCCACCACAGCCTGGGTCACATCATTGGCCAGCTGCTGCACCAGGCTGCTCTGCACATCCATGGCCAGCACCTCCGCCCCCAGCATACACAGCTGCCGGGACAGCGCCGAGCCAAACCGTCCCAAACCGATCACAACATATGTCTTCATACAAGCCAACTCCTTATCCGATCAGCAAACTGGTTTCCGCGTAGCGGAACCGCTCCTCCGCCCGGTCTCCCGTCAAGAAGCCCAGGCTGATGGTCAGCACCCCCACCCGGCCAAAATACATATACAAAATAATCAAAATCTGCGCCGGAACACTTAAGCTTCCCGTGACGCCTGCCGTCAAGCCCACGGTGCCCAGGGCGGAAACCGCCTCATACAGGGCGTCCGTAAAGGAAACCGGCGAGGTGGCGCTGATAAACACGCCTCCCACCATAGCCAGCAGAACCATAGTAAAGGCAATGGTCATGGCGTCCAGCACCTGCGCCTCAGGGATAGTGCGGCGGAATACGCACACACTGCTTTTCCCTCTGGCCCGGGCCATAATGAACAGCACCAGCACCATAAAGGTAACGGTTTTTAGGCCCCCTGCCGTGGAGCCGGAGGAACCGCCGATGAGCATGAAAAACACGCTTACCGCCTTTCCCGCCTGGGTCAGCCGGGCCTGGTCAATGGCCGCGAAGCCTGCCGTCCGCAGGGTAATGGACTGGAACAGGCCGTTAAGCAGCTTGTCCCCCACATCCATGCCCCCCAGAGTTTCCGGATTGTTCCACTCCAGCAGGCAGGTCAGCACCCAGCCCAGCAGCAGAAGAATGCCGGTGGTCAGCAGCACCAGACGGGTGTAAACGCTGAACCGGCGCAGCCGCCGCTTTTCCGCGATTTCCTCCCAGACCAGAAAGCCCAGGCCGCCCACCACCACCAGCGCTCCCAGGGTCAGCAGCACCACCGGGTCAGACTGGAAGGGAATCAAGCTGCCGCCCGGCTCCAAGGCGCCGAAAATGTCAAAACCGGCGTTGCAGAAGGCGGAAACGGAATGAAACACGCCCCAGCGCAGCGCCCGCCAGAAGCCGTAGCGGGGCCAGAAGTGGAGGGTCAGCACCAGTGCGCCGATGGCCTCCACAGTGAAGCTGCCAACCAGCACCGTCCGCTGAAGCCGCACCACGCCGTCGATCTCGTTTAGGCTCAGCGCCTGGGCCATCACCAACCGCTGCTTCAAGCCGATTCGCCTGCGCAGCACAAACACCAGCAGCGTGGCCGCGGACATAAAGCCCAGGCCCCCAATTTGAATCAAGCACAAAATCACCGTCTGCCCAAAGCCACTCCACTGGCTCCAGGTATCGTACAGCACCAGTCCGGTCACGCAGGTGGCGGAGGTCGTCGTAAACAGTGCCGGGCGGAAACCGCAGGACACGCCGTCCCGGGACGCGGCCGGTAGCGCCAGCAGGCAGGTTCCCAACAGGATGATCAAGGCGAACGCCACCGCGATGACCTTGGCAGAACTCATGCTTTTTGGTCTCTTTTTCATCCAGTAACCATACAGTCTCGCCCGCAGCGACATACACATTCTCCTCTCCGGCGGTTATACATCGCCATCATACATGTTCTTTATTATAGCAAATCTCTCCCCTTTTGCAAGGGGGATTTCATAAAGCCGTCTTTCTTTCCCTTTTTCCAACATTTTCTTGCAATCCTCCCCCTAACGGATTATAATGACAGCAAAGGTTTTTTCAACTTAAAGGAGAAGTCAGATAAGCAAGAACGCATCCTCCCGAAATCCCGCGCTGGATGTCCTACGCTGCTTCGCGCTGTTTTGCGTGGTAGGGGTTCACTTTTTCGCCAATTCCGGACTTTACGGTGTGCCGGTGATGGGAAAATCCATGTACCTTATGACGGGGCTGCGCAGCTTCTTTATGATCTGTGTTCCGCTGTTTCTGATGCTGTCGGGATACTTGATGAAAAACAAGAAGCCCACCCGGCAGTATTTCCTTGGCATTTCCAAGGTTCTTATCCTTTATCTTCTGGCCAGCGTCTGCACCGGCGCTTACCATATGTATGCCGCGAAAACCTTCTGGGGAGAGACCGTCTCCGTCTGGAAGGAGTTTCTGGGTCTCTTTTCCTTCTCCACCGCCCCCTACGGCTGGTACATTGGCATGTACATCGGCCTATATCTGCTGATCCCCTACTTGAATATCTTGTACGACAACCTTGGCTCCCAGCGCAGCCGGAGAAATCTAATTCTGATTTTCCTGCTGCTCACCGCCATGCCTGGAATTGCGAACATTCACATAGAATCCCGTCTCATTAGGATCTTCCTATTCAAAACTTCCATTCTGACGAATGAAAGTTTTGAATGGAATACCAGCATAAAATGAGCTGTCATTCCAGAGCTTCCCCATGGAATGACAGCCTTACGTTTATTCCTGTTTGTCC
>CAYYGF010000209.1:0-2964 GCA_964471315.1 uncultured Oscillospiraceae bacterium
TTTGAATCACCCCTCAGTCACAGCTTACGCTGTGACAGCTCCCCTTGCAGGGGAACCTTTACGCCGCTAAACTACAATTCAGTATATCAACACCAGAGGAACAAACCGAGCCATATCCAATGGCGTGCCGATGGTATCCCACCCTGGGCACGAATTGTCCGCAAAAGCGGGCGCCGCAATTGTGCATTTTCTATTTTCATTCCCGGGAATATTGTATGCACAATCCGGGTAGGATTATTCCAGTTCCCCCACAATGGTTCCCGGTTCTCCGGTGAAGGCGGACAGAACCTCCACCCGGATGCCATACTCCCGGGCGAATTCCACGCTGCGGTCGTGGAGCACCTGGGCACCGTTTTCGATCAGCGACAGCATTTCGTCATAGCCAATCCGTCCATAGCGGGTCGCATCGGGATAAATTCTGGGATCCCGGTCATATACCCCGTCCACATCGGTGAAAATCTGGCATTTGTCCGCCTTCAGATAGGCTGCCAACGCTACCGCTGTGGTGTCCGAGCCGCCCCGTCCCAGGGTTGTGATATCCCCCTGGGAATCCAGACCCTGAAAGCCTGCCACCACCACGATTCTGCCGGCGGCAAGCTCCTGCCGGATGCGCCGGGTGTCGATGCTGCGGATCCGGGCGTTGGCGTGGCTGCCATCCGTGGCAATCCCCGCCTGCCAGCCGGTCAGACTCACCGCGGGATAGCCGATGGCACCGATGGCCATGGCCATCAATCCTGCCGACATCTGTTCTCCTGCCGCGAGGTAAGCGTCCATTTCCCGAGCCGCTCCCCGGCGGTTGACCTGTGCTGCCTTCTCGATCATTTCATCGGTGGTGTCGCCTTGCGCGGAAACCACCAGTACCACTTGATTGCCCTGCCGGGCCAACCCCGCCGCCCGATGGGCGGCCTTGCGGATTCGCTCTGTATTTCCAAGGGATGTTCCTCCATATTTCTGCACAACCAGCATCTTGATCCCTCCCAGCTATCCTATGTCAGAGATGGCCGAAACGTGTTCCTTCCTGCCGCCGCAGATGCTAGGGCAACACCGCACAATTGCGTCTGCGGATCTCAGCGGATCTTTTGCGCCAGTTCTGCAGTTCCAAAAACGGGAAATACATACAGTATTCCCGCGTTTTCGGACCTTTGAACTGGCACAAAATCTCTCGCTGAGTTCCTTGTCGAATTATGCGGTGTTGCCCTAGAAAAACTGCCATCCGGCATGGACGGCAGTTTATATCTCTATTTTGGTGTCAGCCCGCCAGAACCTCCGCCTTGACCACACCGGGGAAAACCTCCAGCTGGTGCAGCAGATCCTCCAGCGTCACCGTCAGATCCATGGTCTCCGCCGAGATGGTTACCACGGCGGTGCCGTTGGTGGGTACGATGGAATTGATGGTGATGATATTGGCCTTGGCATCCGCAAAAATTTTCAGCAGCTCCGACAGCAAACCCGGCTCGTCGTGGAGCAGAAGCTGGAAAGTAATGATCCGTCCGGTCATCATATTCTGAAAGGGCAGTACCGCGTCCCGGTACTTGTAGAAAGCGCTGCGGCTGATATCCGTCATCCGGGTCGCCTCGTTGACGGTGGAGGCTTCTCCTGTGGAAAGCAGGCGCTTGGCCTCCGCTACCTTTAAAAATACCTCGGGCAGCGCCGATGCCTCCACGATATAGTATTGTGGTTTAGTGGACATAGATGACCTCCTGGAAGGTATTGAAATTGTATACAATAGAACAACATTTGTATTTCCACAACGTATTGTACCATACATTTCCGAAAATGCAACCCTTATATGATTTGGAAAGGAGGAATTTTTCTGAAACCCGGGTTCAAAAAAATCGCGTCTGCCGCCCTGACCTTCCTGGCCGTCTGGGTGTTTTTACGCTGCCTGCTGCCGCTGTTTTCCCCATTTCTGCTGGGGCTGGCGTTGGCGCTTTCCGCCGAGCCGATGGTGGACTTTCTGCACCGCAGGCTCCGGCTCCCCCGGGGTGTCAGCGCCTGTGTCGGGGTTTCCATGGCGTTTTGCTTTCTGGCCATGGCGCTGCTGATCCTGTGCGCGTTTGTGGTGCGGGAACTGAAAAATCTGTCCGGCGCACTGCCGGATCTGGAAAGGGCCGCCCGCTCCGGGTACTCCCTGGCCCAGAGCTGGCTGCTGAACCTGTCCGCGCAAGCGCCGGGCAGTCTGCGCCCTCTGATTCAAGAGAATGTCAACGCCCTGTTTTCCAACGGCGCCGCGTTGGTGGACAAAGCCATCCGGTATCTGCTGGGGCTGGCGGGAAGTCTGCTCAGCCACATCCCGGACAGCGCCCTGGGTCTGGGCACCGCCATTGTGTCCGGCTTTATGATTTCCGCAAAGCTGCCCGGGATCAAGGGGTGGCTGTCCCGCCGTCTGCCCAAAGAGAAGCTTCGGCCGCTGCTGGAGGCCTGGGGCCGGATAAAGCGGGCCGTAGGCGGCTGGCTGACAGCCCAATGCAAGCTGATGGGGGTGACCTTTGTCATCCTCCTGCTGGGACTGCTTCTGCTGCGGGTGCCCTACGCGCCATTATGGGCGGTGGGCATCGCGCTGATTGACGCCTTTCCGGTGTTGGGCACCGGCACGGTGCTGATTCCCTGGAGTGTTCTGAGCCTGCTTCAGGGCAATGGCGCCCTGGCCCTGGGCCTTCTGGGGATCTATCTGACTGCCTCTCTGACCCGTTCGGCGCTGGAGCCAAGGCTGGTAGGCCGGCATCTGGGGCTGGATCCGCTGGTTACGCTGATGGCCCTTTACGCAGGCTACAAGCTCTGGGGCATCGGCGGTATGCTCCTGGCCCCGCTGCTGACTGTGACTGCTTTACAGGTATTTCCCGATGGAAAGCAGGAATAGCGGCGTGCCGCCGCTGTCAATGCGTGGCGGCGAGTCGCCGCAGACAATGCGTGCGCCAGCTGGGAGGTATTCGTTACTGCCCTAACCCGCTCGGTATCGTTACT
>CAYYGF010000210.1:0-2943 GCA_964471315.1 uncultured Oscillospiraceae bacterium
GTAGCCTGGTCTTGACAATTTCTGCTATAATAGCAGTAAAGAATGGAGGAGGAGAGCAATGACGACCCAAGACTATCAGCGTAAGTCCCCGCTGATGATTTTTTTGAGCTATTTTAAGCGGCACAAGGGACTGTTTGCCGTGGATGTGCTCTGCGCCGTGGGAATCGCCGCCATTGATCTGGCGTTTCCACTGGTGACCCGCAGCGCGCTGTATGACATGTTGCCCAACCGGATGTACCGCACCTTTTTCCTGGTGATGGCGGCGGTGGTGGCGAGCTATCTGCTGCGCTCGTTCTTAAATTACATTGTGACCTATTTCGGCCATACCTTTGGCATCCGGGTGGAGGCGGACATTCGCAGGGATCTGTTCAGCCATATGCAGGAGTTGAGCTTCGATTTTTACGACCGCAATCGGACGGGCAAGCTGATGGCCCGGTTGACCTCGGATTTGTTTGAGCTCACGGAGCTGGCCCACCATGGGCCGGAGGATCTGCTGACCTCAGTCCTAACCATTTTTGGCGCTCTGGCGGTGATGGCCTCCATCCGCTGGCAGCTGGCGGTGATTGTGGCGCTGATGATTCCCGTTTTTCTGGTGGTGGTGATGGCAATGCGGGGACGGATGGGCCGGGCTTCCGCCGTGTCCAAGGAAAAGGTTGGCCATATCAATCAAGAGATCGAAAGCAGCCTTTCCGGAATTCGCACGGCCAAGGCCTTTGCCAACGAGGATGTGGAACGGAGCCGTTTCCAAGCTGCCAACGAGATCTACAAAACCTCGAAACGGGAATTCCATAAGGCCATGGGCCAGTTCCACAGCTGCGTGGAATTCTTCCTGTGCAGTCTGAATGTGGTGGTTGTGGGCATCGGCGGCTACTATGTGATGCAGGGGCAGATGGACTACCGGGATCTGATCACCTTCAACCTCTATATTGCCTCCTTTGTCACGCCCATGCGCAAGCTCAGCAGCTTTTCGGAGCTGTTTGCCAACGGCTTTGCCGGACTGAACCGGTTTGTGGAGGTGATGCGCACCGAACCCACCATCCAGGATAAGCCCGGCGCGGAGGCGCTGACGGATGTCCGGGGGGCGGTGAAGGTGGAGCATGTGTCCTTTGCCTATGGCGGCGACCTGGCGGTGCTCCATGATGTAAGCCTGGACATTCAGCCCGGAGAAACGGTGGCCATTGTAGGCCCCTCCGGCGGCGGAAAAACCACCCTGTGCCAGCTGATTCCCCGGTTTTATGATGTGACCAGCGGCGCCATTTCCATCGATGGCCGGGATATCCGGGATGTGACCCAGCGGAGCATCCACGAGAACATCGGCATCGTGCAGCAGGATGTGTTCCTGTTTGCCGATACGGTACTGGAGAACATCCGCTACGGCAAGCCCGGCGCTTCCTTTGAGGAGGTTGTGGAGGCCGCAAAAAAGGCGGAGATCTATGACGACATCCAGGCCATGCCCCAGGGATTCGAGACTTATGTGGGAGAACGGGGAACGCTTCTGTCCGGCGGGCAGAAGCAGCGCATCGCCATCGCCCGGATATTTCTGAAAAACCCGCCCATTCTGATTCTGGACGAGGCGACCTCCGCCCTGGATTCCGTGACGGAGGCAAAGATCCAGCGGGCCTTTGACACCCTGGCGGTGGGGCGCACGACCTTGATCATTGCCCACCGCTTGAGTACCATTCGGGGGGCGGATCGGATCGTGTCCATTGCCGATGGTGTGATTACCGAGTGCGGCTCTCACCAGCAGCTGCTGGAGAACAACGGCATTTATGCCCAGCTGTACAAGACCCAGAACACCCCGGATGCCATGGAACGGAAGTGAGGAAGCTGCCATGGTGCGAGTAAAAGGAAAGGAAAACACCACGCTGGATGTCTGCAAGGCGTTGGCCTGCGTGATTGTGACTACGGCCCATCTGCCCTCACTGTTTACCAGCGAAGTGGGGCATGTCTATTTTAATGAATGGTATCTGCGGTTTTGCGTCCCGTTTTTCTTTGTCTGCTCGGGGTACTTTTTCGAGAAAGCTTCCGACAAAAGAAAGCCCCTCAAGCGCATGGCTTGGCTGATGGCGCTGTGCTACACGCTGTACCTGCCGGCGGTGCTGGAAGGGGCAGAGGGAATTTCTGGGGTCATTTCCAAGCTGCGCTGGAATCTGGTGTTTGGATATGAGCACCTGTGGTATCTGAATGCGGCCATGGAGGGGATGCTTGCGTGGTATCTCCTGGAAAAAATACCGACGGTGAAAAAGGGACTGCGCAAGCTGGCGGTTCCGGGGAGCATTCTGCTGATGCTGGCAGGGGCACTGCTGGATGAACACTACCTGCTAATCGACAATGGAGTTGTACGGGCGGTGGGAGCGTTTCTCTCAGCCTTTGGCGGCCCCCGCAATGCCCTGTTTATGGGGCTGCCGCTGCTGCTTTTGGGCGGAGCCATGGCCCGTTATGAGGATACGGTTCGCAGGGTGCCGGCCTGGGCGCTGGTGGTGCTGTGGGTGGTACTGCGGGCGCTGGCCTATTGGGAATGCGGGTATTTGTATGAAAACCTGGGGCCGACCATCAGCTGTGATCTGACCTTCTTCGGCTGCTGGCCGGCGCTGTGCCTGTTTGCCCTGTCCGGCAAGTTCCAGCTGCCGATCCCGGTGAGGCTGGCTAAGTGCCTCAGACGAATGGCGGAATATGTGTACATCCTGCATCCGCTGATTGCGGCGCTGATTCTTAAGTACATTCCCCTGGCTCCGGTTCCTCTGTGGCTGGGGACGATCGCCCTTTGCGGCGGAATTTACCTTCTGCTGGAAAAGCAGTTTGCCATCAAACAGGTATAAATCAAGAAGGAGGCTGCCGGGCGGCAGCCTCCTTTCAGACTGTCGGAAAATCCCTGCGGGCTTTTCCGACAGATTTTTGCAGTCTGCCGCGCGCATAATTTGTTCGTCTGTGACGAACAAATTC
>CAYYGF010000211.1:0-2924 GCA_964471315.1 uncultured Oscillospiraceae bacterium
AAATCGAGTCAGAGATTGGTGTCGTGCACCAGAAGTGTTCACTCAACAGTAAAAAGGAAATTCAACAGATATCCTGTTTTGCTCTTGCGGGTGAATCATACCACGCATCCTGCAAATGTGCTGTTTCATCTTTTGGCGGGAGGTTAAGGGTTTGCAAAGATCCGGCGGTGTATTTTAATTTCTGGACAGCTTCCGTCCCAGGGACTTGATTTCATGAAGTCCATAGCAGGCTCCCGTCAGCACGATGAAGATTTCCAGTCTGCCAAGGATCATGCCGATCATTTCCACGATCAGGGTAGCATTGTTGGTCGTTGGTCCGGTCAAACCAATGGACAGGCCCACCGTACCCAGGGCGGAGGCAAATTCAAACATAGCCCTTTCCAGGTCACATCCGGCGGTCAGGGTGAGGAGCAGCGCCCCGGCAACAAACAGCAGGAGATAGCAGCCCACAAAGCCCACGGTATCGGAGCAGAGTTCTCCGTCAATTTTTGTTCTGCCCTGGGCTTTCACATAGGTAGGGGCATCCACACACCGCTGGGGGAGCAGCTTCTTATTGATGTTCTGTCCCATCATCCGCAAAATCAGGTAGACCCGGGTCAGCTTCAAACCGCCTGCCGTGGAGCCGATGCCTCCGCCAATCAGCATCAGCAGAATCATCAAACCGATTGCGAAGGAAGGCCAGTTTTCGTAGCTCATGGTGGCGTAGCCGGAGGTAGACAGGGCAGAGGACGCGTTGAACAGGGCATGGCGCAGGCCTTCCCCAAAGCCCATTCCCAATTCACTGGACAAAGACAAGGCCATCAGCGGCACGAAGATCAGCAGGAGCAAAAACAGGAACCGTACCTCGCTGACCTGTATTGCCTGCCGCCATTTCCCCCGGAGCAGAAGCAGCAGCACCGCGAAGTTGGTGGTTCCAATGAGCATCAGCTGGGTGGTGACGATCTCAATGGGCAGGCTACGGTATTCACCGATGCTATTCAGCTTTGTGGAAAAACCGCCGGTGGACAGGCTGCACATGGCATGACACAGGCTGTCAAACAGCGGCATCCCGCAAACAACATAAGCCGCTGTACCCACAATCAGAAAAATAATGTACATTTCAAAAATCGTCTGGGCCGTCTGCTTCAGATTCGGCATCAGCTTGTCGGGATGCCCCTCCGCGTTGAACAAATCCATAGAGCGCTTGCCAGTAACCAGCATGACCATCATCAGCACAAAGCCAAGGCCGCCGCAATACTGCATGAAGCTCCGGTAAAACAGGAAAATATGGGAGGTTTGGGTCACATCTATGACGGAAAGCCCGGTGGTCGTCCAGCCGCTGACGGATTCAAAGATCGCCTGCACAAACTTCAACTGCCCCGAGAGGAAGAAGGGCATTGCCCCAACCGCAATTCCCCAGAACCAGGTGAACAGTACGGTATTGTTGCTATGCCGCTGGGCGGTCAGTCGGTCGGAGCTGAAATAAGTCTCCCGCTTTCCAAAGGCGCACACAAGACCCCCTGCCAGGATAGAGAGCAGCCCCGGAAGCAGAAAAAAGATTGTATAACCAATATCCTGAGGATAGAACGGAAGAATTACCACCGGGGCAACTACCAGCAGACCGATCATGACCATCAGCTTGCCCCGGTTGGAACAGTCTTTCATTTTCGCCATTTGGCCTCACCGCCCTTTAATTCCAGAATCGCGATTTCCTCCTGCTCATTTCCCGAGATCAGGACAAGAATATCTCCCGCCAGAATCCGGGTGTCACCTCTGGGAATCAGGGTTTGATCCCGGCGGAGAATGCAGCCGATAATGACCTCCTTGGGCAGATTGATTTCCCAGACCTGCTTCTGGGCTGCCGGGTCTGTCTCAGTGATGGGCACTTCCAGAAGCTGCACCCGACCCTCTCCGATGGGGATTGCCTTTGCCATTTCCTCCATGAAGGCCTGCTGCTCAATGATACTGGTGACGGCAGAGATAGCGCAGATTACGCTGTCCACACCCATTTTATAGAAGAAATCTGTTTTTTGGGGATCGGACAGCAGGGACAGGGTTTTGGGAACCCGGAACTTTTTCTTGCACAGTTCGCAAATCACCAAGTTGTCCTCGTCTCTTGGGGTCAGGGCAATGGTAATTTCCATATTCCCGGCACCCGCGTCCTCCAGCACATAGGGCTTGGTGCCGTCCCCGTGGATGACGGTCAGCTTTTCGTTCTCCGCCAGTTTTTCGCAGTCGGGCAAATCCTTATTGATGACCGTGACCCGATAACCTTTTTGCAATAGGGACTGGGCAAGAGATTTCGCTTTGCTACGGCCGCCAACCAAAAGCACATTCCCTTTCATAATCAAACAGCCTCCTTCGTGCGGGCTGGTTTCTCCAGCAGCTTGTCGATTTCGTTGGCGGACAGCACTGCCGGGCAGATGGTGTCGATGCCCAGCTCCCGGTAGACACATTCCCGCTCCGGGTCATACAGTCGGGAGATCACCCGCCCCACGCAGTAGAATTCCTTTGCCAGTTGGGCAATGAGAATATTGGTGTTGTCGTTGTTGGTAACGGCAATCACGGCATTGGCCCGGGAGATGTCCGCTTTCTTCAGCACATCCAAATCTGTCCCATCTCCTTCAACCGTAAGCCCTCCAAAGGAAGGGGACAGCTTCCGAAACGCTTCCTTCTCCTTGTCCAGAATCAGGACATTTTCGCCCTCCTCAGACAAGGTATTCGCCAGATTGGCCCCCAGTCGTCCGCAGCCTACAATGATGGTATAGTCCGAACGCTTTTTTGATTTTAAGATACTCATTTTGTATTCCTCCTGACCGGATGACCGATGCCTTTTTCGTCGTATTGGATTTCATAGGGCGATGGGGCTGGCTGAGGGCAATCGCTTTCATCGTAGGCGCAGCCACCCCGGGAATAAAACGTGCCGTAATGATCCAGATTTTGCC
>CAYYGF010000212.1:0-2857 GCA_964471315.1 uncultured Oscillospiraceae bacterium
TTCCGAGCCGCCTTGCGGCGGCCCACCTCCCCTAAAAGGGGAGGCTTTGGCTGGTGCAACAAATTGCAATTTACCGCAGTAACGAAACCGAGCGGGTTAGGGTAGTAGCGATGCCCTCTGCACCATGCACGCATTGCCCGCGGCGACTCGCCGCTAAACTACAATTTGCACAGCCGTAACGATACCGAGCCATACCCAATGGTGTAACGACAACCACCCAGCCTGGGCACGCATTGGCTGGCGGCCCTGCCGCCTTTGTCAAGACCCTTTTTTTGCACAAAAAAGAAGCCATGGTAAAATGGCACAGCCCGCGAAAAAGTGGGAAAACCCGCGAAATCCGCCGCTGGCGATTATGTGAACTAAAAATGAATATCCACAACCGCCCCCTCCTGTGGATAACCCCTGTGGAAAAATCTGTGGACAATGTGGAAAACTCAGAGTTTTCAACAGGTATTCCTGCCCTTTGCACAGACGCCTCCTCTTGTGGATAACAACGCATATACCAATGCATATTCTCCCTTTCTGCTGAAAAACAGCCATGTTACGTCACCGGAACATGGTAACATTCTCTGTCAAAAAGTCCTCAAAAAGTTTACATTTTGTAATGATTCGGTGTCAATTTTCTTTTCCCCCGATTTCTCCTCCCCAATTTTTTGTGAAAAACCGCCAAAAATGGCCCGCGTATCATCCGGCAGAGCCTGGGAATACTATTTCGGAGCAAACCGCGCACCGATACCGACTTCAAATCGTCAAACAGGAGGAACACCATGCAGGGAAAAGTTGAAATCTGCGGCGTGAACACATCCCGGCTGACTACCCTATCCCACCAGGAAATGGACATTCTGCTGCGCCGGGCGCGCCAGGGAGACGACGATGCCAGGCAGCAGCTGATCGAGGGAAATCTGCGGCTGGTTCTGTCTGTGATCCAGCGCTTCGACAAACGGGGAGAGAATCCCGACGATCTGTTCCAGGTGGGCTGCATCGGTCTGATCAAGGCCATTTCCAACTTCGATCCGGACAAGCAGGTACGTTTCTCCACCTACGGCGTGCCCATGATTGCGGGGGAAGTCCGGCGGTATCTGCGGGACAACAGTGCCATCCGGGTCAGCCGCTCCATCCGGGACGTGGCCTACCGGGTGCTGCAGTGCAAGGAGGCGCAAACCAGCCGTCTGGGCCGGGAGCCGACCCTGGAGGAAATTGCCCGGGAGCTTTCCCTTCCCATCGGGGAGGTCAGCCAGGCCCTGGACGCGGTCTGCGCCCCCGTGAGCCTGTACGACCCAGTCTATGCCGAGGGCGGCGACCCGCTGACCGTGATGGATCAAGTGCGGGACACCCGGAACACGGAAGCCAATTGGATGGAGCACATCACCCTGCGCAACGCCTTCCAGGCCCTCCAGCCCCGGGAACAGCAGATTCTGTCCCTGCGCTTTTACGACGGCAAAACCCAGATGGAGGTGGCCAACACCCTGGGCATCTCCCAGGCCCAGGTCTCCCGGCTGGAAAAGGGTGCCATCGGCGCCATGCGAAAATCCGTCAGCGTCTCGTAACAGTTGACAATTGACAGTCGCGGTATTGTTCGCAATTCATTGGCCGTGCCCACAGGCATAACGCCTTCCCCTCCCGCATATCCTGCACCAAAGCCACGGGGGAGGAACGCCCATGTCCATGAAATTCACCAACCTGCAATGCAAGGAAGTCATCTGCGTCAGAAACGGCCAGCGCCTGGGCTTCGTCAGCGATGTACAGATCGAGGTGCCGGAGGGAAAGGTCTGCGCCATCGTGGTTCCCGGGCCATGCCGTTTTCTGGGGATCGCGGGCCGCCGGGACGACTTCATCATCCCCTGGAGCTGCATTCAAAAAATCGGCCCGGACATCGTCCTGGTAGACACCAAGCCAGAGGAATGCCGCGCCCCCCGGCCAAAGCCCTTCCCGCCAATAAACAACGGTTAAGCAGTAGACTCCACATCCTTCCCGGCAGCACTTTTCGCCCATCGGCAAGGTGCCGCCGTTTTTTGTGTCTGAGCTGGCGGATTTTTTCTGATTTTTTTGGAAATACTACTTGCAATTGCTGACATGATCCGTTATAATGTATCGGCATGGGCATTGCCCATGACATGCAAACCACACACCCGGGGATCGCGCACCCCTGTGCCTGGATGTTTCCGGCGGGCAGCGCGGGATGATCGGGGTGGAGGAAAAAACAAAAGGAGAAAATGTAAAATGGCTGTCGTATCTATGAAACAACTGCTGGAGGCCGGTGTGCACTTCGGTCACCAGACCCGCCGCTGGAACCCCAAAATGGCTCCCTACATCTACACCGAGCGCAACGGTATCTACATCATCGACCTGCAGAAGACCGTGAAGAAGCTGGAAGAGGCTTACAACTTCGTCCGTGACATCTCCGCAAACGGTGGCTATGTCCTGTTCGTGGGCACCAAGAAGCAGGCCCAGGACGCCATCAAGGAAGAGGCTGCCCGCTGCGGCGGTTACTATGTCAACGCCCGTTGGCTGGGCGGTATGCTGACCAACTTCCGCACCATGCGCACCCGTATCGACCGTCTGGCCCAGCTGCGCAAGATGGAAGAGGACGGCACCTTCGCCATGCTGCCCAAGAAGGAAGTCATCAAGCACCAGGCGGAAATCGAGAAGCTGGAGAAGTACCTGGGCGGCGTGAAGGAAATGAAGAAGCTGCCCGCCGCTCTGTTCATTGTTGACCCCCGCAAGGAGCGCAACGCCATCGCCGAGGCCCGGAAGCTGAACATCCCCATCGTGGCCATCGTGGACACCAACTGCGACCCCGATGAGATCGACTACGTCATCCCCGGCAACGACGACGCCATCCGCGCCATCCGCCTGA
>CAYYGF010000213.1:0-2855 GCA_964471315.1 uncultured Oscillospiraceae bacterium
GCTGCTGCGGCAGCCGCGTCCGCAAAGCCACCGTCCGCAGCGGTATCCGCCACGACAGCCTTGGCCACAGTCTCCTTGTCCGCGTTGATCACCGTGGCATCATTGCCCACCTCGCCCAGCAGAGGCTCAGCTACCAGAACCGTCTCAAACTTGTCCGCCACCGCCTCGATGGCGTCCATCATTTCGTCATATTCCGCGCCGTGCATCAGATGGGTAGGCTGCACCACCAGCTGCTTGACGCCGTTGGCGATGGCCCGCTCCAGTGCCTGCTCCATGTTGTCAATGACCTCGCCATCCCGGGCCTGGATATGATTGATGATGATCTGGGCGGTAAAGGCCCGGCGCACAGACCAATCCGGGAACGCCTCTTGAATGGCGTCCTCAATGCTCTTGATATCCGCCACCCGGCTATCGTTGAACGAGGTGCCAAAGCTGACCACCAGGATCTCCTTCTCGCCGATCCCATCGGCGTTTCGGGGATCGTCCAGGGAAGCATCGCCGGTATCCCGGCCAAAATAATCCGGATCGGCGTTCTCGCCCTCCACCAGTTCCTTCTGCTCGTCTGTCAACGCGTCCCATGCCTCCTTTGCAGCCTTACACTGCGCATCGGTATCATCGGTTCTCTGTTGTACATAGATGGCATCAATCAGCGCCGCCACGGCGTCCGCCGCGGCCTGGTCGTCCACGACAGTCTCCGTAGCCGGGATGGTTGCCGGGGCAGTCTCCACCCCGGGAGCCGCCGTGGTTTCCGTTTTGGCAGCTGTTCCGCCACAGGCGCTCAGCAGCATGACCGCAACCAACAAAAGGGCGATCATTCCGTTCACTTGTTTCATACAGTGGTATTCCTCCTTGCGTATCATTCGCAAAACGTAACAAATTTCTCTTTATTTTCATGCCATTTCGGGCGGTACCAGCCGTCAATCCGCATAAAAATCAAGCAAGGTAGAACCCCCGGATACCGCCGGTCTGTCAGCGCCGGTATCCGGGTATTCCGTTTACCGTCCATCGGAAAGCCGCCGCATTTCCGCTGGACGTACTGCGGCACATGGGCAATCCGCCGCAGCCTTCGGGTCGCAAGAGGGGAACGGCCCGGTATGCAAAAACGGCCGAAGCAGCCCCCTTTCGGGATCCGCTCCGGCCGTTTTTCCGTCAGCAAAACACATCCGCCTGTTCCAACGCTCGAAAACAGGCAGTCAGCACACATTTCAGCAGGTCTCCTGACTTACGCATCCACAGCCGCCGCACAGCCTTCTCAAGATCTCTCCCAATGGCCGACTTTCGTCATGTGCGGGGCCTCCACGCATACAGTGGCGGCACCATTCCGGATTTCCACCGGATTCACTATTCTCCGCGGAACCCCGTAGGAATTCCAGCGGCACTGAAACGCTTTTGAATTGCCTTTATGATACTCCTATTTCGGGGATTTGTCAAGAGGCTTTCCGTGCATTCCGTCTTCGCCAGGAAAATATGAAATTTTTCATATTTCTCTTTACAAAACAGAATTCATCTGATATAATAAATTATAGTCTGAATACGGCCCGGTGGTGCAGTCGGTTAGCACGCCAGCCTGTCACGCTGGAGGTCGACGGTTCGAGTCCGTTCCGGGTCGCCAAAAATGCCATTCCTTTCGGGATGGCATTTTTCTTGTTTACCCTTCCGCCTTCAGACTGTACACCGTTCCGGCCACAATATCCGTAGCGTCTACGCCGGTAGTGGCGTACTCGCCGTCAATGTAAAACGCCCAGTATTTGGCGTCCTTGTCCCAATCCAGGGTCACGCCGTTAACGGTGGTAATATACAGGCCATAGTCTCCGTTCTCGCCGGCAACCAGGCCGGTTTCCAGCAAGGCCTCGCCAACGGTTGTCTTGTCCGTGTGGATCTCAAAGGTGGACGTTTTTCCTTCCGCATCCACAACCTCCAAAGTAAAAACGGTCTGGCCCTCCCCCAGAACAGAGCCGGAGGTCACAGCGGCGGCTTCTGTCGTTTGAGCAGGCGTTTCCTTGCTGCCGCAGCCGGCAAGGCTCATGACCAGAACCAGCATGACGCACAGAACAGCCGCGAAAAGACGATTGTGTTTCATAATGCATTCTCCTTCGTGTTTCAGTTTCCCGCCATACCTGGCGGCGAGGGCATTATAGCACAGCCCTCCCGGAATTGCAACCCGGGAAAATCCAGCGCTTGACAACCCGGCCTTGCAGGGCTATGATGATGCTGAGGTGAGACACTTGACAGAATCCCAATTGATTTCTCTGGCTGTCCAGGAGGGCTTCGCCGCGGCGGCCCTGGTGGACACCCAGGACATTCCCTTTGACCCCATGTTCCGCCCCTTCTGCGAGGAAAACCTCTGCGGACAGTACGGCGTCAACCATTCCTGTCCCCCGGACTGCGGCACCCCGGAGGAAATGAAGCAGCGGGTGCTTTCCCGAAAACAGGCTCTGGTGCTGCAAACCATCTGGGAAATCTCCGACTACACGGACAAAGCCGCCATCAAACAGGCCAAAGCCGCCCACAACGCCGCCGAGATCCGCCTGGTGAAGCGCCTGCGGGCCCAGGGTCAGGACGGCCTAATCGTGGGAGCCAGCGGCTGCGCCCTGTGCACTCCCTGCCGCAAGGCTCAGGGCCAGAGCTGCGCCTTTCCGGAATTGCAGTATTCCTGCATGTCCGCCTACTGCGTATTCGTCAAAAAATTAGCGGATGCCTGCGGCATGGAATACGATTGCGGAAAAGGCCTGCTGGCCTTTTTCGGAATGTATGTCCTGGATTAGGCATGTTGACCCAAACAGATAAATTGTAGTTTGTTGAACCAGCCAAAGCCTCCCCTTTTAGGGGAGGTGGGCCGCCGCAAGGCGGCTCGG
>CAYYGF010000214.1:0-2845 GCA_964471315.1 uncultured Oscillospiraceae bacterium
CGGCCCAACGAAAAAGCTTGTGTGTTTGCCGGTTCCATTCCGTGCCAAGCTCCCTTGACTACGCTGCGCTTCGCTCAGAATGACAATGGAACCACAGCAGAGGAACTATATCCGAGCGGTTTCAGAGTCAAGCAAATAATCGTTATAACGGGGCTGCCTTACTGTATTGGTGAGACAGCCCCCGTTATTTACCCCCATTCGAGATGCCATCGGAGGAATTTCCTGCACGTTCCGTTATTCCCTTGACTATTTGTGAAATCTGCAGTATAATGTATTTGTATCTAATACAAGCATATTGTAACTGGAGAGAACTATGGATACGAAATTTTCCGTTGCGGTGCATGTCCTGATTCTGATCTCGGAATCTCCGCCCCCTGTCAATTCAGATCAGATGGCGATGAGCGTCGGCACCAATGCCAGCTATGTCCGAAAAATACTGGCGCTGCTGAAAAAAGCCGGGATTGTGGATGGCCACCGGGGAATCAGCGGCTGCACCCTGCTGATCCCTCCAGAACAGCTTACGCTGCTGCAAATCTATCAGGCGGTTATGGAGGCACCGAAACCCCATCTTCTGGACATTCACCAGAACCCCAGCGACCGGTGCATCGTTGGCCGCCATATCCGCCCGGTATTGAGCGGAATGTTTGCCGGTGTGGAGGATGCCTTTGCACGCGCTCTTGCGGAGAAAACCCTGGCCGACTGCATTGCTGACATCCGGAAAAGAACGGAATAACAGGAGGAAATTCACATGAACGTAGTAGAAATCGTTTTCAGTCCCACCGGAGGAACAGAGAAAGTTGCTCACCTAATTCGTAGCCATTGGGGCGAAAACACAGTTAAAATCGACCTAAGCGATGCCAAAACCGATTTTTCCCAGTATGTGATCAACGGAGAAGATCAAGTGCTGATTGCCATGCCTTCCTTCGGAGGACGGGCACCCGCCGTGGCAATCGAGCGTTTGAAGCAGATTGCGGGCAACGGTGCCAAATGTACCCTCGTCTGTGTGTACGGAAACCGGGCATATGAGGATACCCTTGTGGAAATGGAGGATGCCGCGAAGGAATGCGGGTTCCGGGTGGTTGCTGCCGTTGCTGCCGTGGCGGAACACTCCATCCTGCCCCAGTATGCCACCGGCAGACCGGATGAAACAGACAAGGCGCAGCTTGCGGACTTTGCCGCCAAGATCACGGGTAAGGACAGCGAAATTGCTTCCCTTCCCGGAAACCGTCCCTACAAAAAGAACGGCGGCGCTGGCCTTGTACCGAAGCCCACCAAAGACTGCGTAAAGTGTGGTCTGTGCGCGGAAAAATGCCCCGTACAGGCAATTGACCGGGCAAGCTTTGCGGCAGACCCGAAACTGTGCATCGGCTGTATGCGCTGTGTGAAACAGTGCCCCAAGAATGCCAGAACGGTCAACGGCTTGATGGTTTCCGCTGCGGCAATGGCAATCAAGAAGGCTTGTTCTGTGAGAAAAGAGAACGAGCTGTATCTGTGAGATGCGTATGAAAACTGGCATTGTGGATGTGGGCGGCGGACTGCGAGGAATTTACGCCGCCGGTGTGCTGGACTACTGCATGGATCAGGGTATTCATTTTGATCTGGGTATTGGTGTTTCGGCGGGAAGCGCGAATCTGGCTTCCTATGGAGCAGGGCAAAGAGGCCGCAATTTCCAATTCTATACCGAATACGCTTTCCGAAAGCAGTACATGAGCCTAAGCAATTTTATGGAAAGAAAATCCTATGTGGATTTGGACTATGTCTATGGTACGCTGAGCTGTGCCGGCGGGGAGAATCCGCTGGATTACGCCGCCCTGCGGGACAATTCCATGGCGTTCTATGTGGTTGCCACGGAAGCGGAAACCGGGCAGGCACGCTATTTTGACAAGTCCCATATTCATCAGGATGACTACAGCATTATGAAAGCATCCTCCGCGATCCCCTTTGTCTGCAAGCCCTATACCGTTGGGGGCACCGCTTATTACGACGGCGCATTGAGTGACCCGGTACCTGTTGAGAAAGCGTTTCAGCTGGGCTGCGATCGGGTGGTTCTGATTCTGACCAAACCGGAGCATACGCTCCGCAGCCCCAAAAAGGACGAGAAGCTGGCCGCCTGTATCCGTCACGCCCACCCGGCCGCTGCGGAGAAATTATGCCAGCGGGCACAGCGGTACAACGAAAGTGTGGCGCTGGCCCGGATGCGCGCCAGACAGGGCAAGGTGCTGATCGTTGCCCCGGAGGACACCTGCGGCGTGGATACGCTGACAAAGGATAAGCAGGCGCTGTGCAAGCTCTACGAGATGGGATACGCAGACGGTCAGAAAATTGCGGACTACTTATATAAGGGAAGGTAAGACAATGAGCAAAATTCAAATCATGACCGATTCCGCCAGTGATATTTCCTACTCAGATTGTTGAGGCAAACCACATTGTTCCCAAGATCGATCCCCGCGAATTTGACCTTTCCCAGATCAACGATGCTTTGCAATTGGTGGCGGGCGGGCATATTAACGGAAAAGTGATTCTCCGTTTCCCATAATTTCTGTCGGAAATGCAGCAGCTTGAGAAATCAGGCTGCTGTTTTCCTATCTGCATTGCTATGACAGAGAATGAACGGTGAATATCGGAATAAACTGTTTGCAGAAAAATGGGGAATTTCCCTTTTTCTCTATTGACAAATACCCCATAGGGGTATATAATGCAAATACCCCTTGGGGGTATCTATGAAACGGAGGCTGAATCATGGCTGAGAAAGAAATGTGCGGATGCTGCGGGAAAACAACGAACCGTTCAGAGGAAGAACGGAAAAAGCTGATCCACCGGCTGAACCGGATCGAAGGGCAGATCC
>CAYYGF010000215.1:0-2838 GCA_964471315.1 uncultured Oscillospiraceae bacterium
GGGGAGTGGACAGGTAGCGGTCGCCGGTGTCGGGCAGCAGGGCCACGATGGTCTTGCCCTTGTTTTCGGGCCGCTTGGCAAGCTGGATGGCGGCCCAGACGGCGGCGCCGGAGGAAATGCCCACCAGCACACCCTCGGCCTTGCCCACCTTCTTGCCGGTGGCGAAGGCGTCCTCGTTCTCCACGGGGATGATCTCATCATAAACCTTGGTATCCAGCACGGCGGGAACAAAGCCCGCGCCGATGCCCTGGATCTTGTGGGCGCCGGGGGTGCCCTTGCTCAGCACGGGAGAACCGGCAGGCTCCACGGCCACGACCTTCACGTCGGGATTCTGGCTCTTTAGGTATTCGCCCACGCCGGTGATGGTGCCGCCGGTGCCTACGCCGGCTACGAAGAAGTCCACCTTTCCGTCAGTGTCTTCCCAGATTTCCGGGCCGGTGGTGGCCTTGTGGGCGGCGGGGTTGGCGGGGTTGACGAACTGGCCGGGAACGAAGCCGCCGGGGATCTCCTTGGCCAGCTCCTCGGCCTTGGCGATGGCACCCTTCATGCCCTTGGCGCCCTCAGTCAGCACCAGCTCCGCGCCGTAGGCCTTCATCAGCTGGCGGCGCTCCACGCTCATGGTCTCGGGCATGACAATGATGATCCGGTAGCCCCGGGCAGCAGCCACGGATGCCAAGCCGATGCCGGTATTACCGGAGGTGGGCTCGATGATGACGGAGCCGGGCTTCAGTTTTCCGCTGGCCTCGGCGTCATCGATCATGGCCTTGGCGATCCGGTCCTTCACGGAACCGGCGGGGTTGAAGTATTCCAGCTTGGCCAGGATCTTAGCTTCCAGGCCGAATTCTTTTTCAATGTGTACCAGCTCCAACAGGGGAGTCTTGCCGATCAACTGATCCGCAGAAGTGTAAATCTTGCTCATAATTCATTCCTCCAAAAATATAGGATTCATTTCTCATAAAAGTTGTTTCAGGGATTGCCGGGGGAGCGCAGCTTAACCGCGCCGACATCGAAAGTAGGCCAGAGGATTTTTCATAAAACCAACCTCTCTGATAGGAATATATGGATTATATACCCGGAGCCAGGATTTGTCAATAGGGAAAAATGCTTTTTTTCGGAATAGGAAAGCGGAAGCCGTGGCGGCTTCCGCTTGTGTGCGCACTTATTCGGAGGGAATTGGGTAGCGGATGCCGCCCACCCGGATGCTGTCCAATTCCTCCAGGGGGAGAAGCTGCTCCAGTACATTGCTTTTGGTGCAGTAGGTTTTTCCGTTTTCCGGCTTGACGCTGCCGCCGGAGTTGCTCAGGTCGATCACCGTGCCGTCCTTCTTCATCAGAAGAATCTCCACGTTTTCCAGGTACCGTTCCATCTGCATACGGTCCTCCTCCGGCAGCCTGCCGCTGGGGGCATTGCTCCACTGTACCTCGGAGTCCACCTCATACTCCACCCGGATGCCCACCTGGGAGACCCGGATGTCTGTAATGGTAAAGTCCATACCATGCTGGGTGAAGGTTTCTCCGCCGCCAAGACGGACGGAGCTGTCCTCGTAATCCACATCGAAGCGGAATTTCCAGCGGCCCTCGATCAGGGGAACGCGCTCCCCGGTGGCATCGTCCCAATAATTCAGGTTATCGAATTCCACTTTTGCGGTGCCCTTGTTCAGGGGACTGTCAGAGCTGATGGTGTAAAGATACTGGACGACATTGTCTCCGGGGTTGCTGTCCAGAAAACGGGCGCTGCCATGGGAGCCGCCCATGCCGCCCATATACAGGTCACAAAACCCGCCCAGGGAAAGACGTTGGGCTGGAATATCCTCTGGCAGCAAGGGACTGCCGTCATCCCGGATAATCGAGAAAATCAGACAGGCGTTGTACGCGTCTCCGATGATGGCGTCAGCACGGATGGTGATGCCGTTATGGGTATCGGAAGCGTCAATGGGCTGCCCGATCTTATCGATGACCTCCGTCTGGGCGACAGAGCCGCCGAAAATAGGGGCCAGGATGTCCGAGACCGGGGTGGAGATCCCGGCGGCCTCCGCGCTGAGGGTCAGGGCAAAGATCAGACAGGCGGCAATGGCGGCTTTGCTGAGAATGCGGCGGCTGTGCCGGGGTGTTTGCCCGGCGGCCTGGGCGGCCCGGGCCGCGATGCACGCTTTCTGCCGATCGGTGTAGGTAAGACTGTCGTAGGCTTCCTGATAGGTTTTCTTATTCATAGACCAATTCCTCCAACATGGGTTTCAGCTTTTCCCGGCCCCGGGCCAGGCGGGTGTGGACAGTTGCGGTAGGGATGCCCAGGATGCGGCTAATTTCAGCGGCCTGGTAGCCCTCGTAGTAAAACAGATAGATGACCACCCGGTAATGCGCCGGCAATTGGTTCACGGCGGCAAGCACACTGCCGTCGGCCACCGGGGGCGCGGGGACTTCCAGGCAGTCCTCCAGACTGCATTTTCGCTTCCGCCAGGGGCTTTTCAGCAGGTCCTTGCAGGCATTGGCAGCCATGCGAAGTACATAGGCCCGCTCGTGGCCGGGGGAATCAAATTCCCGGGGGTGGCTCAGCAGCTTGACGAAAACTGTCTGGCAAATATCCTGGGCATCGTCAGTGTTTTTCAGATAGGTATAGCTGAGGCGGAGAATGGTATCAGAATAGGTATTCGCCAAATACTCCGCCTGCTGGTTCAGATCCATAGGAACTACTCCTTTCAGGCGCCTTCATAATGGATACGATCCAGAGGAGAAAATACTTTCAAAAAGGATCGCATATTTTCAGAAAAAAGAAAAATAAAAAAATTCGGTCGATTGTAAAATGAAGTTGGACACCTGAAAAAAAGGAATCCATAGTGAC
>CAYYGF010000216.1:0-2823 GCA_964471315.1 uncultured Oscillospiraceae bacterium
CGGAAGGGGTGTCCTAATCCAAAAAACGACCCCTCGCAGTCAGCTTCGCTGACAGCTCCCCCATAGGGGGAGCCATGTGTGCTATAGAATATACTGCCGTTTGCCGCTTTGCAGGTCACGCCACACGGGGCTCATGTTGCGCAGGTACTGCACCACCTCGGGGACGACCTTCAGAATGTGGTCGATTTCCTCGTCGGTGTTGTACTCGCTGAGGGACAGCCGCAGCGAGCCATGGGCCACGTCGTGTACCCGGCCGATGGCCAGCAGCACGTGGCTGGGGTCCAGAGAGCCGGAGGTGCAGGCAGAACCGGAGGAAGCGCACACGCCCTGGGCATCCAGCAGCAGAAGCAGGCTCTCACCCTCGATGCCCTCAAAGCAGAAGCTGACGTTGCCGGGCAGCCGGTTTTTGAGGTCGCCGTTCACGGCGCTGTGGGGGATCTTAGACAGACCCTCAATCAGCCGATCCCGCATGGCGGCCACCCGGGGCATGTTCTCGTCGATGTGGTCGCAGGCGTCCTTCATGGCGGCGGCCATGCCGCAGATACCGGGCAGGTTCTCCGTGCCGGCCCGCTTGCCCCGCTCCTGGGCGCCGCCCTCGATGATGTTCACCAGGGGGAAGCCCCGGCGGACGTACAGGGCGCCCACGCCCTTGGGGCCGTGGAACTTGTGGGCGGACAGGCTCAGCATGTCGATGTTCTGCTCCTTCACATGGATGTGCAGGTGGCCGACGGCCTGAACCGCGTCGGTGTGGAAGGGGACACCGGCTTCCTTGCACACCGCGCCGATCTCGGCGATGGGCAGCACGGAACCGATCTCGTTGTTGGCGTACATGGTGGTCACCAGGCAGGTGTCGGGACGGATGGCGTCCTTCACCTGCTGGGCAGTGACGTTGTGGCCCTGGCGTACATCCAGATAGGTGACTTCAAAGCCCTCCTTTTCCAGCTTGGCCAGGGTGTGCAGCACCGCGTGGTGCTCAAAGGCGGTGGAGATGATGTGCTTTTTACCCTTGCGCTGGCCGTAGCGGGCGGCGGAGATGATGGCCTGGTTATCGGCCTCGCTGCCGCCGGAGGTGAAGATGATCTCCCGAGGCTCACAGCCCAGGCACTGAGCTACCGTCTCCCGGGCGGCGTCCAGAGCTTCCTTGGCCTCCTGGCCCACGGAGTGGAGGGAGGAAGGATTGCCGTAAATTTTGTCAAAATAAGGCAGCATCGCATCAATGGCTACCTGGCTCATGGCGGTGGTTGCCGCATTGTCTGCATAAACGCGCATGTATGGAAAACCTCCTGTTGGAATTTACCTAGCATTTTCATAGGTAATATAGCATCACTTACCTACTTTGTCAATAGGCAAATCGAGACCGGGGTTGCTTTTTCCTCGGATGGGGGCAATTCCATCATTCCAAACATTCCTCAACATTTTTTCATTACCAGTCCCTTCCTCTTTTTTCGACTTTTTCAGCGGTTACATTCTCCGGCGCGGGTCATATTAAGAAGGCAGACAAAAAGGAGGGCTGACTATGAAACGATTATTCCGCGCCATCGCTTTGGCGGCGGCGCTGCTGACTTCGCTGCCGCTGCATACCCAAGCCGCGGAGCTTCTCATTCCAGTAGGACAGGTCATCGGCTTGCAGCTGGGCAGTGACACTCTGACAGTAGCTGCTTACGATGATACCATGGGCGACGCTGCCCGCAGCGCCGGACTGAAAATCGGTGATGAGCTTGTCACCATTGGAGATACTGCCATTGACTGTGCCGAGGATGTCCGCTCGGCTTTGAATCAAACCAGCGGCCCGGTGACACTGACGGTGCGTCGGGGCAGCAAGCTGCACACCCTACGCGTAACGCCCCAGAAGACCGACGACGGCCCCCGGCTGGGCGTCTATCTCCGCCAGGGCATCGCAGGCATCGGCACCGTCACCTTTTACGATCCCGAAACCGGCCTGTTCGGCACCCTGGGGCATGGTGTCAGTGATTCCCGGGGCACTTTGCTGCGTATGACCCAGGGCCAGGCCTATGAAGCCAGCGTCCAGTCCGTGAAAAAAGGCAAAAGCGGTGATCCAGGACAACTCAAGGGCAGCGCCTGCGGCGAATGCTTCGGAACCCTGCTGCGCAACACCCCACATGGCGTATTTGGCGTCACCCACCAGGGCTGGAAGGGTCAGCCGCTCCCATTGGCTGACTATGCTGACATCCACACCGGCAACGCCGCCATCCGCTGCACGGTTTCCGGCCGGGAGGCGCAAGAGTATTCTGTGGATATTTTAAAAATCTATCCCGAAACCCGTCCCGACGGCCGGAATTTTCTGATAAAAATAACCGATCCCACCCTTCTGTCCGCCACCGGCGGGATTATTCAAGGGATGTCTGGCTCCCCCATTATCCAGGACGGAAAGCTGGTCGGCGCCGTGACCCATGTGCTGGTCAACGACCCCACCGCCGGATATGGAATTTTTATTGAAAACATGGTGGACGCGGCAGGGTAAATGGGTGGAGAAATCCACCCATATTTGTATTGACGAAATAGCTGAATTCTGATATAATAATATTAGAATTTGACTACAAGGAGGAACCATTGTGAATATTCGACCTTCTGCTGCCATTCGTCAGAATTACAATGAAATCGCTGACCTGTGCCGCAAATCTAAGGAGCCTGTATATCTCACCAAAAACGGAGAAGGCGACTTGGTCATTATGGACATTGAGAGCTTTACCCGCCGGGAGAAGATGCTGAAGCTCCGGGAGAACCTCCTTGCTGTGGAAGAGGATCGGGCCATGGGCCGCCGGGGCTGCACCATCGACGAGCTGGATCGTTTTTTGGACAGCG
>CAYYGF010000217.1:0-2696 GCA_964471315.1 uncultured Oscillospiraceae bacterium
GTTTTGGGAGGAAATCGACCATGTTTGACTTTCACATGCATTCCAGAGTCTCCTTCGACGGCCACGACACCGGCTTACAAATGGCCCAGGCCGCCGCGGATGCCGGATTAAAGGAAATCTGCTTCACTGACCACCGGGATTATCTTCGCAGGGAAAAGAAGCAGACCATGCTCTTCGATTTGGAGGATTACAGCCGGGAATATGACCAGCTGGAAATCCCCGGGCTCACCATCCGCAAAGGGGTGGAATACGGCCTGTACGAGGACAATCAGGAGCGGATGCAGCGGGAATTAAAGGAGCGGGACTATGACTTTGTTCTGGGCTCCATTCACTTTGTGGACGACATCGATGTGTATTTTCAGGAATACTGGCAGGGGAAAACGGTATTTGAGGCCCAGAGGCGGTATTTCGAGACCATGCTTCGATGCGTTCAGGTGCATGAGGATTACGATGTGCTCTCCCACATGACCTACCTGCACAAGGGCGCGGGCAGCCCCGTGAAAACACCCATGCCTCTTGAAGACCACCGGGAGCTCATTGATGAAATTCTCCGCCTTCTCGTCTCAAAGGGCAAGGGCTTGGAGCTGAACACCAGCGGAATGGAAAAATGCGGCGGCTTCCTCCCCACTGCGGATTATTTCCGCCGGTTCAAGGAGCTGGGGGGAGAAATCGTCACCATCGGCTCCGATGCCCACAGGGCAAACCGGGTGGGACAGTACAGTTTGGAAGCCTGTCAGGTGCTGAAAGAGATTTTCGGCTATGTGTGTACATTTGAAGGAAGGAAGCCGGTTTTTCATAAGCTGTGATTTCCCCGGATGCGCCCACCAATTTCGACAGATTGCATAAAGCGGGCTTTTTCCTGTGAATCGTGAGTTTCCACACATTTGGTTTGACTATTTTGTATAATTCTCACGAATCGTCCGCCCCGTGTGGGCGGATGATTTTTGTAGGAATACATTTTTTGAATTATCTGTTGACAATCAGCGAAGAAACGGGTATACTGTTCTCTGATATTTATCACAATTACCAAATCTGGAAAGGGAGATCTGGTTTATGGTTAAAAAGTGGAATGTAACCATTCCCAAGCTGTCGGGCAATACCCCCCGCACCGCTTACATCTATTTGCCGGAATCCTACGAAAAAGAGGCCGACCGCCGCTATCCCGTGATGTATATGTTCGATGGACACAATGTGTTTTTCGACGAGGATGCCACCTACGGCAAATCCTGGGGCATGAACAAATTCATGGTGGAGAGCAAGAAGGATTTGATTATCGTCGCCGTGGAATGCAACCACGAGGGCAACCAGCGGCTGATTGAATACTCCCCGCTGAACTACGAAAACTCCTCCCTGGGAAGGATCCGGGGCAAGGGCAGCATTTACATGAACTGGATGGTCAAAGAGCTGAAGCCCTACATCGACAATAATTACCGCACCCTGCCGGACCGGCTGAACACCATCATCGCCGGCTCCTCCATGGGCGGGCTCATGGCCATGTATGCCGTGACCACCTACAACCATGTGTTCCAGCGGGCCGCCTGCTTAAGTCCCAGCCTGTGGGTCTCCTCCGGCAAGGTGCTGGAAATGATTGCCCGGGCTCACATCCGGCGGGATACCTGCATCTACATGGACTATGGCGAGCTGGAAATGTTCAACCACGCCGCCAACGCCGAGGCATTGATTTCCACCGCCCACCTGCTGATGACCAAGCGGGTGAACCTGGCTATGCGCATCGTCCCCGGCGGCACCCATTCCGAGGCCTCCTGGGAAAAGCAGATTCCCATTTTCATGGACTGCCTGGGACTGTAACTTCGGGCAGCTACTTCGCCCCAAACATAGAGATTAGGAGAGAAGCCAATGGAAATTCGCTACTACAAGCACTACAGTTCAAACCTGGGCCGGGACATGGAGTTCAAGGTCTACGGCCACTGCGGCAAGCCCGTTCTGTTCATCCCCTGCCAGGGCGGCCGGTTCTTCGACTTTGAGAACTTCAAAATGCTGGACGCCTGGGCCGGATGGATCGAAGCAGGACGCTGCACCGTCTATTCCTGCGACAGCATCGACAACGAGTCCTGGGCCGCCAAGGGCGCGGACAACCGCTGGCGCATTGAGAATCACGAGCGCTGGTTCCACTACATCACCGACGAGCTGGTACCCTACATCAAGCACCTCAGCGGGGAGCGCAACGGCTATGACCAGGGCATCCTCACCTTCGGCGCTTCCATGGGCGCCATGCACGCGGCCAACCTCTACTACCGCCGCCCGGACCTGTTCGACAGCTGCTTCGCCATCTCCGGCCTGTACGACAACAAGGAGTTCTTTGGCGATTACTGCGACGATCTGGTGTACAACAACTGCCCCTGTCTGTATTTGCAGAACCTGCCCGACGGCCACTTCTACAAGGATATGTACAACAGCCAGAAGAGCCTCATCGTCTGCGGTCAGGGCGCGTGGGAGGAGCCGCTGCTGGAATCCACCCGGTGGCTCGACACCGTGTGCTGCCAGAAGGGCATCCACACCCGGTTTGAGTACTGGGGACTGGACGTGAACCACGACTGGCCCTGGTGGTATAAGATGGTGCAGGTTTACCTGCCCTGGTTCCTCGGTTAAGTACAAGATACAAGATATAAGGTACAAGATATTGGGATATTGGGATACAAGCAGAGCAAGGTGACAGCATTGCTTATCTTGTATCT
>CAYYGF010000218.1:0-2633 GCA_964471315.1 uncultured Oscillospiraceae bacterium
CCTGGTGGAAAACGGCTACGTCTCCGGCTGGGATGATCCCAGGATGCCCACCCTGTGCGGCCTGCGCCGCCGGGGCTACACCCCCGCCTCCATCCGCAATTTCTGCGAGCGGGTGGGTGTCGCCAAAAGCCCCAATACCATTCCCTACGCCTTCCTGGAGTTCTGCCTGCGGGAGGATCTAAATGAGACCGCTCAGCGGGTGATGGCGGTGCTGAAGCCCGTGAAGCTGACCATCACCAACTACCCCGAGGGCAAGTCCGAGCTGGTCACCGTGGAGAATAACCCCAACCGTCCCGAGGACGGCACCCGGGAAGTCAGCTTCTCCCGGAACCTGTGGATCGAGGCCGACGACTTTCTGGCCCAGCCCATCCCCAAGTACAAGCGGCTGTATCCCGATGGCCCCGAGTGCCGCTTGAAGGGCGCTTACTTGATCCGGTGCACCGGCTGTGTTACCGACGAAAACGGCAACGTCATTGAGGTGCTGGCCACCTACGATCCCGAAAGTAAGGGCGGCGACCCCGCCGACGGGCGGAAGGTCAAGGGCGCCACCATCCACTGGGTGGATGCCGAAACCGCCGTGGACGCGGAGGTTCGGCAGTACGAGAACCTCTTTGACGATCCCGATCCCGATGCCGCAGGGAAGGATTTCCTGGCCTGCTTGAATCCCCACTCCCTGGAAGTCCTCACCGGCTGCAAGGTGGAGGCCAGCTTGAAGGATGCCAAGGCCCCCGCCTCCTACCAGTTCATGCGCCTGGGTTATTTCTGCCCGGACAGCAAGGATTCCTCTCCCGAGCATCTGGTCTTCAACCGCTCTGTCAGCTTGAAGGACTCCTTCAAGCCCGGAAAATAATGCTACCGGCCGCTCCATCCGGGGCGGCCGTTCTCTTTTCTCTTGCATTTTTTGTCAGATACCGATATAATGGTAACATCCAAGCAAATAAGGAGGTTTTTCCTATGGAAGCAAAGCAAATCCGGCAAAAGGCTCGGGAAAATCTGGCACCCAATTGGGGACTGTCCATCGGTGTGGCCGCGGTGGCGGCGTTGCTGGGCGGACTGATGGCAGGCTCCAGCTTTCTCCCGAACCTGGACGTCGATGTCGGCAAGCGAATTTTTGGCTCCTGGAACTGGGAAATCATCGAAGGTTTCCGCATCAGTTTCAGCAATGGCATTTTAGGCTTCGCCGCGTTTATCATCGGCGGTGTCCTGGATCTTGGGTATGCCCAGTTCCTGCTGAAGCAGCATGACGGTCAGGGCCCCCAATTCGACGACCTGTTCTCCCAGTTTGACCGCTTCGGCACCGGCTTTGCCCAGCAGTTCCTGCGGACACTGTATACCGTCCTCTGGTCGCTGCTGCTGATCGTTCCCGGTATCATCGCGGCGCTGAGCTACGCCATGACCCCTTACATTCTGGCAGAGCATCCCGACCTCACCGCCAGCGAAGCCATCGCCCGCTCCAAGCAGCTGATGGACGGTCACAAAATGGATCTGTTTGTCCTGTATCTGACTTTTATCGGCTGGGATCTGCTGGCTGCCCTCACGCTGAATCTGGGCAATTTGGCGCTGAATCCCTACAAGAATGCCGCCATCACTGTTTTCTACCGGGACATTACCGGTCAGCAATGATTCGCATTTTCCGATACAAAACGCGCCGAGCCCATCCGGGTTCGGCGCGTTTTCTCACTTTTTAATCTCTTTTTCTTCCTTGATCTGGGCCTGGAGATGAACGGACAGCACCGCCAGGGAGGTGGCCATGTTCTCATGCTGCACCAGGATTCCCGCCGGAACATCCAGATGCACCGGGGCAAAATTCCAGATGGCCTTGATGCCTCCCGCGATCAGCTGATCCGCCACCGCCTGGGCGCTTTCCGCCGGTACCGTGATGATCCCCATAAGCACCTTATGGGTGCGGCAAAACTGGGGCATCTTGGTGATGTTGTAAATGGGCTTGCCCTCCTCCGTCTTGGACATCTTGGGATCCACATCAAAGGCCGCCAGAATGTTTAGGCCGTATTCATCAAAGCCGCTGTAGGCCATCAATGCCTGGCCCAGCTTGCCCGCGCCGATCAGAATGGCGTCGGTGGTGTTGTCATATCCCAAAAACTGCTCAATATCATCGATCAACGCCTCCCGCTGGTAGCCGATTTTGGGACGGCCCCCGTCGGAAACCATGGCCAAATCCTTGCGCACCTGCACCTCGCCCATGCCCAGGGCATTGGCCAGGGCTGTGGCGGAAATATTGGGGGGTGAATTCTCCGGCATATTTTTGAGATACGCCAAATACCCCGGCAGGCGCTTCAGCATGGATTTTGATACTTTTTTCCCTTCCATATAGACCTCTTGTTCCTATCGGTATTCTTTTATATCGATAAACTTCATATCGATTATACCATACTTAATTCACAAAATCAAGCGCAGCTTGTCTGCCGGAGCAATTCTTTTTTCAGCCGCTGCAAGATCCGCTTTTCCAGCCGGGAAATGTAGGATTGGGAAATACCCAGCTTCTGGGCGACCTCCTTCTGGGTCAGCTCCTGGCGGCCTTCCAGGCCAAAACGCATCCCCACAATCTCCCGTTCCCGCTCCGGCAGCTCCTTGAGCGCCTGGCGCAGTACGCAGATGTCCACGTCATCCTCCAA
>CAYYGF010000219.1:0-2598 GCA_964471315.1 uncultured Oscillospiraceae bacterium
TGCTTCAAAAAGTTTGTTATCAACAAACTTTTTGGTGATTTGCTCCGCAAATCACGCACCCTTCCGAGCCGCCTTGCGGCGGCCCACCTCCCCTAAAAGGGGAGGCTTTGGCTGGTTCTACAAACTACAATTTTACACAGCAACAGCAATGATTGCCCGGCTTGCGCCCGCCGTATTCCTGGAACCAGGACATGTAATGGTTATTATATACCACTTTTCCCAAAATAGGAAGTAGGACACAAAAATTTAAGACTTTTTCTGTTGTCATTTTTTCCGCTTTGCGGTAGAATGAAAGCCAAGACAACAGAAGGAGGACTTCGCCATGGCATGGCTGGAAATTACCCTGGAAACCGCGTCCCACAAATGCGAGGATGTGGTGACGGCGCTGACCGCCCGGGGCTTTGCCGACCTGGTGATTGAGGATCAGGCGGAATTGGAAACCTTCCTGGAGGAAAACCGGGCCTACTGGGATTATATTGACGAAACACTACATCAGCAATTGCAGGGGCTTTCCCGGATCAAGCTGTATCTGGAGGACACCGACCAGTCCTCCATGGCCCGGCTGGAATCTGCCGCCCGGGAGCTGGAGCTGCCCATGACGGTCGCTCCCCTGGCGGAAACCAACTGGGAGGAAAGCTGGAAGGACAACTACCCGCCCCAGGAGGTTGGCCGTTCCCTGGTGGTGCTGCCCTACTGGCGCGCGGAGGAGGAAACAAACCGGCGGAAGGTCATTCTGGATCCCGGTCTGACCTTTGGCACCGGCGCCCATCCCTCCACCCAGATGGTAATGGAAACCATGGAGGATGTGGTAACAGACGGCTTTTCCTGCTTGGATCTGGGCAGCGGCAGCGGCATTCTCTCCATCACCGCCCTGCGGCTGGGGGCGGGAAAAGCCGTGGGCATCGACATTGACCCCAAGGCGGAGGACATCGCCCGGGAAAACGCCGCCTATAACGGCTTTGCTGCCCCGGAATTCACCGCTCTGACTGGAAACGTCACCGAGGATAAGGATCTGATGGCATCCCTGGCGGCGGCGGAATACGACCTGGTGCTGGTGAACATCGTCGCGGATGTGATCATCGCCCTGGCCCCGGTGCTGCCTCGGTTCCTAACGGACAAAAGCACCTTGATCTGCTCCGGCATTTTGGATGTCCGGCTGGACGAGGTGATTTCCGCCCTGGAACAGGCAGGCCTGCGTGTTACCCAGACTAGAGAAAAAGAAGACTGGCGCTGCGTAACGGCAAAAAGAAATACATGCTTATCGGGTTCACGCAGCAGAGCAACAAATTGTAATTAAGTGGACAGTGGAAAGTTGTGGTATCCTTTCGGGATGAATGAAAATATTGTCCGAAATACTGTATAAGACCAACGGCAATGTTTTCACTGGAATGTTTAATCTGTCCCGAAGGGACACCTTAACTGTCAACTGTCAACTATCAACTGATACAAACTATCTGTCTAAGGAGCAACCCTATGAATATTCCCTATCGTACCCAGCGAATGCTGAAACGGGTCGGCACCGTGTTGATGGCCGTGCTGGTGGTTGGCGTAGCCGCCTGGCTGTGCTGGGTGGTCTGGCTTCAGCGCTATGTGGTCTACACCAGCGACGGCGCCGAGCTGGACTTCGAGCAGTCCGCCAATGACGTCATGGGCGAACGGGCCGAAAAGCCGGTGGCCCAGGAAAACATTTCCATTTTCTACAACGAGGGCGCCGACGCCATCGACACCAGCAACGAACTGAAATCCCTTTCCGGCTACTACATTACCAGCGACATGTTCAAAAACGATCTGGAAAACGTGCTGCTGCAAATCGAACGCCTGCCCGCCGGAACCGCCGTTATGATCGAGATGAAAGGGCCTTACGGCTCCTTCTATTACCCCAGCCAGCTGAGCGACGCCACCATCTCCGCCAGCACCAACGTGGAAACTGTGGTGGATCTGGTCAGCAAGCTGAAAACCAAGGGCTTTTACACCATCGCCCAGGTCAGCGCCTTCCGGGATCGGGAATTCGGCGACAAGAACGTAACCTGCGGACTGTACATGCTCAGCCGGGCGGGTCTGTGGATGGATCAAGGCGGCATGTACTGGCTGGATCCCACCAACGCCTCCACCACCAGCTGGATCTCCTCCGTGGTGTTGGAGCTGCGGGGTATGGGCTTTAACGAGGTGCTGCTGAGCAACTTCTGTTTCCCCACCTCCGACCAATACATCTTCAACGGGGACAAAACCGCCGCCCTGGAATCCGCCGCCAAGACACTGATTTCCACCTGCGCCGCGTCGGACTTCGTGCTGTCCTTTGAAACCAACGATCCCACCTTCCCCCTGCCGGAGGGGCGCTGCCGGATGTACTTAAGCAACGTGGACGCCACCACCATCTCCCAGAAGGTCTCCCAGGTCACCTTCGACGATCCGGAGGTTCGGCTGGTATTCCTCTGCGAAACCGGCGACACCCGGTTCGACGAGTACAGCGTCCTGCGTTCTCTGAATGTCGCTGAGGAAGTGGAGGGCCGCAAAGCCGGCTGACCGACCGGGGGCATGATTCCTTAGGGCAACACCGCATAATTCGGCAAGGAAGCTCAGCGAGAGATTTTGTGCCAG
>CAYYGF010000220.1:0-2564 GCA_964471315.1 uncultured Oscillospiraceae bacterium
TTGCGCAGGACGGTGCAGCGGTCGGCCACCGCCATGATCTCGTTGAGCTTGTGGGTGATAAAGAGGATGGACTTTCCTTCCTTGGCAAAGCCCCGCATAATCTCCATCAGCTCATCGATCTCCTGGGGGGTCAGCACGGCGGTGGGCTCGTCAAAAATCAAAATCTCATTGTCCCGGTAGAGCATCTTCAGAATCTCGGTACGCTGCTGCATACCCACGGTAATGTCCTCCACCTTGGCATCCAGATCCACATAGAGTTTATATTTGTCCGACAGCTCCTGAACCTTCTGCCGGGCCACCTTTTTCTGGAGGAAGCCCATCTTGGTATCCTCCGCCCCCAAAATGATGTTGTCCAGCACGGTGAACACATCCACCAGCTTGAAGTGCTGGTGAACCATGCCGATGTGCAGGGCGGTGGCATCGTTGGGGTTATGGATCTTGACCACCTGGCCGTTCTTCCGAATCTCTCCCGCCTCCGGCTGATACAAACCAAAGAGGACGGACATCAGCGTGGACTTGCCCGCGCCGTTTTCTCCCAGCAGGGCATGGATCTCGCCACGCCGGAGCTGTAGGGTAATGTCGTCATTGGCCACAATGCCGGGGAATTCTTTTCTGATGTTGCGCATTTCAATAATGTATTCCGACTGCATTATGAAGGCCCTCCTTCCCGAATTTACGCAAGGATATTATATAATGTCCACAGGGAAATTGCAAGAAAAGAATCGTTTTTTCCACAGATTTCACGGTTTCCCAAAATCGGCAGCAAAACGCAAAAAAGAGGCTGCCCCAAATGAGGCAGCCTCCTTATGTGCATGGGAAACATTACTTGACGATGTTCATGGTGACGTTGGCGGTGGAAGCGGGTTCGGGAACGTCGCTGCCGTCCACGGTGACCTTGCCGGCCACGATGTCAGAGAGCATGGTGTTGTACTGATCCACAGTCCAGCCGGTCAGAGACCAGGTAGCGGTGGGCAGGCCAACCGCGTTCTGCGCAGCGCCCAGAGTGATGGAAGCGGTGCCGTCGCCGATGAAAGCCTTCCAGCTGTCCTCGGTCTCAGCGGCCTTCAGAGCCTGCTGAGCAGCCTCGCCGATGCCCTTCATAGCGGAGGTGATAACGGTGGGGGACTCGAAGGACTGGTCAACGTCAACGCCGATGACCTTGCCATCCTCAGCGGAGGCGGCAGCGGCGATGGACTGGAACATGGAACCACCGCAGGCGAAGATGACCTCGGTGCCGTTCTGATACCAGCCGGCAGCCATGGTCTGCAGCTCGTTGGAGGCCTGGAAGGAGGAGCCGTACAGCCAGGAGTAATTCATCTCCACCTTCACACCCTTAGCGGCAGCAGCCGCGTCAGCGCCCTGGACAAAGCCGTAGCCATAACGGTCACAGGCAGCGTTGGTGCCGCCGCCGCCACCGCAGAAGCCCAGCTTGGTGTAGCCATCCATAACAGCGGCATAACCGGCCAGGTATCCGCACTGCTCTTCCTGGAAGCAGACGCCGGCCACATTGGGCATACCCATGGCCCAGCCGTCAATGAAGACGAACTTCACATCGGTGAATTCCTTGGCAGCCTTCTCCAGCGCGGTACCCTGCATAAAGCCAGCGCACACAACAACCTTCGCGCCGTTATCCACGGCCAGCTTCATGGCGTCGTAACGGTCGTCATCGGTGGACTGGTCGCCACCGGCGGGCTGATAATACTTGTAGGACTTGCCGGCATTGGCCGCGTACAGCTTCACGCCGTCATAGGTGCCCTGGTTGAAGGACTTGTCCTTCAGCTGGCCCACGTCGGTGATGAAGGCAACTTCGTACTTGCCGTCGGAAGAAGTCATCTCGTCAGCGATGGCATCCGCAGAATTTGCGGTTGCGGGCTCTTCCGTCTTGCTGGAGCCACAGGCCACCAGGGACAGGGCCATGGCCAGAACCAGCAGCAGCGCCAAAATCTTTTTCATGCTTGATTCCTCCAAATCAATTTTCATTTTGGTATTTCCCATACCGGGCTTATTGTCGCACACTTTACGGAAAAAATCAACACATTTTACAAATATTTGTGCGCCTTTTTCTCACGCCATGTGTTTCCCCGCCTGGAAGCTGTCCGGCAGAAGCTGGGCAAGGGTTCGCGTTTCATAGCCTTGGACATCCACCAGGTAAATAAGGAAATCATCCCCGCAGAACTCCCGCATCACCTGGCGGCAGACCCCGCAGGGCGGGAAAATTCCGGTGATCACACCGTCCTTGCCGCCGCAAACGGCAATGGAAACAAAATCCCGGTGTCCGTCATACACCGCCTTGAAGAACGCGGTGCGCTCGGCGCAGTTGGTGGGGCCATAGGCGGCATTTTCGATGTTGCAGCCCTGGTAAACGGTGCCGTCGGCGCACAGCAGCGCCGCCCCGACCTTGTAGCCGGAATAGGGCACATAGGCGTGGGTCATGGCCTCCTTTGCCAGGTCACATAATTCTTCGGGCGTCAAATTCATCCTCCCTTTCACACAGCGGCGAGTCGCCGCTGACAATGCGTGGCCGCCAGTGGCGGCGGACAATGCGTGCACAGGCTGGGTGGTTA
>CAYYGF010000221.1:0-2557 GCA_964471315.1 uncultured Oscillospiraceae bacterium
ATTTCGGCACCATGCTGGTGAAGATGGGCAAGGCGGACTGCCTGCTGGGCGGCGCAACCTACTCCACCGCTGACACGGTGCGTCCCGCGCTGCAGCTGGTCAAGACCAAAAAGACCGCGCATCTGGTGTCCTCCAGCTTTATTCTGGTTCGCGGCGAGGAAAAGCTGGCCATGGGCGACTGCGCCATCAACATCGACTATCAGGACAGCGTGGACAAGGAAGGCAATGTTACTTACACCGCTGCCCAGAAGCTGGCGGAGGTGGCCATCGAGACCGCCAAGACCGCTGAGATTTTCGGTATCGAGCCGAAGGTCGCCATGCTGAGCTTCTCCACCAACGGTTCCGGCAAGGGCGGCACCGTCAAGCTGAGCCATGACGCCACCATCGCCGCCAAGGAGATGGCGCCCGATCTGCTCATCGACGGAGAGATGCAGTTTGACGCCGCCGTGGCTCCCGAAGTGGGCCAGCTGAAATTCCCCGGCTCCAAGGTGGCCGGCTACGCCAACACCTTCATCTTCCCCACCATCGAGGCCGGCAACATCGGCTACAAGATCGCCCAGCGTCTGGGCGGCTTTGAGGCCTACGGCCCCATTCTGCAGGGCCTGGCCGCTCCCATCAACGACCTGTCCCGTGGCTGCAACGCCGATGAGGTCTACAAGATGGCCATCATCACCGCCGCTCTGGTGTAAACAATTCCGCGCACTGAGCCGGCCCGAGAGGGCCGGCTCAGATTTTACAAGAAGCTTACTGCTCGCATGGAGAGAATGTTTCATAACATGGAAAAGAAGATCATCGAACCCAGGCGGAACTGGAGGGACAAGCTGGTTGAAATCGGATTGATCGTATTCGGCCTGTCCCTGACTGGAGCCTATTTTCTGGACGCGTATGTGTATCATCCCATTCCGGCTCCAAAGGATACCGAATTGTGCGGCAGCTATTTTCGGTTTGACCTGGCACAGTCCAACGGCGAATACGCGGATGCCACAGTCCTCTATGAAAATATGTGCTCGGACGGCGATGCGATTATCATGGCGGAAAAGGATGGGAAAATTCATCTTTTGTGCTATGCCATGCACTATCCGACCCAGCGGCGCAGACTGGTGGATGATCAGACCATTGAGCCGGGAATGACAGGCGTAGTCAAACTATACCAGGGCCAGGTGGAATTGGCAGATGGAGAAGTGACATTTAGCTATGCCAGAAGTGTGAGCTTTCAGAAAATCAGCTATGGGATCAGTTTGATGATTGCCATTGCCGCGACATTTGGGATTATGCTGCCGCTTAGTCTGCTGGCCAAATTCACAAGAAGAAAGTCTCAAACCCAATAATCCGGAAAATCTCCAGGAAAGCGCAGAATACCCGCGCTTCTCCTGGAGATTTGTTCTATCTGTGCCCTTCCTAAAACTTGTTACCATATGTTACAATTTTTCAGACAAATCATGATTTTTTTTGTTGACTTTCACGACCGGCGGCGCTACAATAGGGAAGAACAGCAAGGATGCGCCAACATTCTTGCTATGCGCTTTTGGCACGGCGCCCGGGATCCACCGGCGACACCGATAATTAAAGGAGGGTAATATATGATTAGTTTCTTCGTATGTCTGGCGCTACTCATTGGCGGATACTTTATCTATGGCGGATTTGTATCCAAGACCTTCGGCCCCGATGACCGTGAAACTCCCGCAGTCACCATGGAAGACGGCGTTGACTATGTGGTCATGCCTACATGGCGAATCTTCCTAATCCAGCTTCTGAACATTGCCGGCCTTGGCCCCATCTGGGGTGCTGTGGGCGGCGCCATGTGGGGTCCCAGCGTGTTCTTGTGGATCACCTTTGGTACCATCTTCGCTGGCGGTGTCCACGACTTTGCTTCCGGCTTCATGTCCATGCGTCACCAGGGCCTAAGCGTTCCCGAACTGACCGGTATGTACATGGGCAACGTCATGAAGCAGGTTATGCGTGTATTCTCCACCGTGCTGCTGTTCATGGTAGGCGTTGTGTTCGCTGTCGGCCCTGCCGGCCTGCTGGCTTACCTGTGCGGCCAGGGCGGCTCCACCAGCATCCTGACCAACAAGTATTTCTGGCTGGTCATCGTGTTCGCGTATTTCTTCATCGCCACCTTCCTGTCTGTTGACAAGATCATCGGCAAGCTGTACCCCGTGTTTGGCATCTGCCTGATCATCATGGCCATCGGCGTGGGCTTCGGCACCATCGCTAAGGGCTACACCATTCCCGAGATCTTCCCCATCCGCAATATGCATCCCGCCGGAACCTCCATGTTCCCCGCCATGTTCATCTCCGTGGCCTGCGGCGCCTGCTCCGGCTTCCACTCCACCCAGTCTCCCATCATGGCCCGCTGCTGCAAGAGTGAGAAAATGTCTCACGTGGTCTTCTACGGCGCCATGGTCTGCGAAGGCATCATCGCCCTGGTTTGGGCTGCTGCCTCCTGCGCGCTGTTCCCCATCGAGGGCGGCTTGATGACCGGCTTGAAGGAAGCCATGGCTGTCGGCCAGTCCGGCTGCGTGTATAACATCTGCGCCACCACCATGGGCGGCTT
>CAYYGF010000222.1:0-2555 GCA_964471315.1 uncultured Oscillospiraceae bacterium
GGACCGCAACCAGATCATGGTGGGCAAATTCCCCGCCTGTGTGCTGCACTTGACCCTGCCTCCAGCCGCCGTGGATGTCAACGTCCACCCGGCGAAAACCGAGGTCAAGTTCCTCTCGGAAAAGGCGGTGTTCGACTGCGTCCATTACGGCGTGCTGGGCGCCTTGAATAAACAGCTTGACCGGCCGGAAATCCAGTTCAAACAAAGTACGAAATCCGCAGGGAGCGATGCCCACACCGCCCCTGTGTCCACCCCTCAGCCGCCTTTGGCGGCAGCTCCCCTCAGAGAGGAGCCTTCCGGCTCTCCCAAGAAAGAGTCCTTCTTCCGCACCATGACGGCGGAGGAATACAAGACCTTCTCCACCGCGTTAAAGGATGCCCCCCAGCCGAAAAAAGAGGCTGCGGTGGCCGCGGCGGCAAAGATCGAACGCCCCGCCAACATGCCCCTGCGGGAATTTGTTATGATGCCCCAGGTGCAGGAAAAGGCTGTGCCCAAATCCCCGGAGCGCAAGCCTGCTCCCGCCGAACCGGCGGCTCCTAAAACAAGCTTTGCAGCGGCGCAGACAGCGCCCCTTGCTGAGGAGCCTTTGGCGGAGCAGACCGCCCTGGACATGCCCGCAGAAATTCCGTGGCGGATGGTGGGCGAACTATACAATACTTATATCATTGTAGAGCAAGGAGACGAAGCCTTCCTCATTGACAAGCACGCTGCCCATGAGCGGATCCTTTTTGAAAAGCTGAAGGCCAACCCGGAAGGGATCTCCGCCCAGAGCCTGCTTCAGCCCCTTCCCGTCCGCTTGAGCCCCTCTGCCGCCGGAGAACTGCTGGCAAACATGGACATGCTGGAGGAGTTGGGCTTTGAGATCGAAGAATTCGGGGAAAACACCGTGCTTCTGCGGCAGATTCCCATGGACTTAAGTCCGGAAACCGCCGCCGAGGCGGTGGAGACGCTGGCTGCCGATCTGCTCAGCGGACGCCGGGAGAGCAAGGACACCGTTCGGGACGAGCTGCTGCACACCGTGGCCTGCAAGGCCGCCATCAAGGCAGGCTGGCATAACGATGAGCAGGAGCTGCTGGCAGTGGCGAAGGCGGTAATGGCCCGGGAGGACTTAAAATACTGCCCCCACGGGCGGCCCATCTGCGTCTGTCTAAGCAAAAAGCAGCTGGAAAAGCAGTTTAAACGGACGTAGCCTACCGGCTGGGAAAAGGAGGTCTTGCCCCATGAACCACATCATTTGCATCGCCGGGCCGACGGCCTCCGGGAAAACCGCCCTGGCTGTGGAGCTCGCCAAGGAATTGGACGGCGAGGTGGTCTCCTGCGATTCCATGCAGGTCTATAAGCGTATGGACATCGGCACCGCCAAGCCCACCAAGGAAGAAATGCAGGGCATTGTCCACCACATGATCGACGTGGCAGAGCCTGACGAGGATTTTTCCGTCAGCCGCTACTGCTGCATGGCATCCCCCATCGTGGCCGATATTCTCGCCCGGGGCAAAACCGCTGTCATCGCCGGAGGCACCGGGCTGTATATGGACAGCCTCATCCGGGGCAACGCCTTCGCCCCCTTCCCCTCCACCGGAGTTCGGGAAAAGCTGGAAGCCCAGGCGGACAGGGAGGGTATGGAAGCCATGCTGAAATGGTTACAATCCATTGACCCGGAAGCCGCCGGACGGCTCCACCTGTCCGACCGGAAACGGGTTCTCCGGGCGCTGGAGGTGTACCTGGAAACGGGAGAAACCATCACGGAGCACAACCGGAGAACCCAGGCCGTCCCGCCCCGGTACCGTCCCCTTTGGCTGGGATTGGATTTTGCGGACCGGGCGGAATTATACCGCCGCATCGACACCCGGGTGGGGCTGATGCTGGATATGGGACTGGTGGAGGAAATTCAAAATCTGCTTTCCAGCGGCATCCCGGAAAAATGCACCGCCATGCAGGCCATCGGCTACAAAGAATTCGTGGCTGCCCTGGAGGGCCAGTGCACCATCGCCCAGGCTGCCGACCAGGTTCGCCAGTCCTCCCGGCACTACGCCAAGCGCCAGCTGACCTGGTTCCGCCGGAACCAGGGCATCCACTGGCTGACCCGCACCACGGGAGAAGGCGGGAAGGAAATTCTGGAAAAAGCTCGACAGGTTATTCGTGATTTCGACAAGTGAAACGTGCTAGGATGTGTGTACCCTATCAAACGGCGCCCATGGGGAGTCTTGAGACGCCGAATATAAGAAAGAAGGTATACATATGTCTGAAGCAATCAATTTACAGGAGGCCATTTTGAAGGAAGTACGCCGGGATAAGGTACCCGTGACGTTGTTCTTGATGAATGGCTTCCAGCTCCGGGGGATCATCACAGGTTACGACAGCTTTGTGGTGGTATTGGTGTCCGATGGCAAGCAGCAAATGATCTACAAGCATGCCATTTCCACCTTAGCCCCCATGAAGCCGCTGAAAGCCGCAGCTACCACTGCATAACGCGAAAAGGGCGACGGAGCACCTCCTCCGTTGCCCTTTTTCGTAAGTCCCAGCGTAGGGCGGAGTCATGACTCCGCCGATGCACC
>CAYYGF010000223.1:0-1290 GCA_964471315.1 uncultured Oscillospiraceae bacterium
CCTGGACCACGGAGTCGATATAGGTGAACCGGCCGCCGTAGTAGTCGCTGTTTTTGGCGGCTTCATAGGTGGCGATGACATCGGCAGTGGTCAGAGGGGTGCCGTCGGAGAACCGGGCGTCGCTTTCAATATAAAAGGTGTAGTTCCGATTGTCGGCGGTGGCCTGGTAATAGGAGCACAGAATGGGCACCGGGTTATTGTTCCGATCCACGCTGAACAGACCCTGGTAGATCAGGGAAAACAGCACCCGGTTGGTGATGTTCACGCCCACCAGGGGGTTCATGGAGCGGTCAGGGAAATAGGTCAGGGTCAGGGACTGGAGCTCCTCATCCTGCAAGGACAGATCCTCCGGCTCCTCTCCCTCCATCAGCAGCGCATCGCCGGTGGGCACATACTCTCCGTTGGAGCCGTTGTCGCTGCACCCCGGCAGCAGCCCGGCCAGCAGCACCAGCGCCAAAAAAAGACACATTCCTTTTCTCATGGCTTTCCCTCCCGGCAGACAATGATGGCACCCTGGCTGCCCCGCCGTCCCCCGGTCACCCGATGGGACCAGAATCGGCCGCACTGGCAGACGGTGCAGTCACTGCTCATTTCCACGGCTTCGACTCCCGCCCAGTGCAGCACCAGGCGGTTGATGGCCTTCAAATCCAGATGGTATTTTGCCCCCCTGGCTTCGATCCATTCCTCCGCGTCCTTTCCGTAGGCTGCCAGCATGGCCTGGGGCACATCGGCATCCGTCTCAAAATGGCACTGGCCGATGTTGGGCCCGATGGCGGCGCGGATGTTTTCCGGCCTGGAGCCGTACTCCCTTGCCATGGCCTCCACCACTCTTGCCGCGATGCCGGAGGCGGTGCCCCGCCAGCCCGCGTGGGCGGCTCCCACCGCGCCGGTCTCCGAATCCCAGAAGAGGATGGGGGTGCAGTCGGCGGTGAATACCACCAGGGCCAGGCCGGGGGTGTTGGTGATGAGGGCGTCGCATTCCTCCAGATGGGGGGCGAAGAGACCCGCGCCCCGGTCCTTTTCCGTCACCGGGTACACAATGTCCGAATGGGTCTGCCGGGACAGCACCAGGTTGTGAATGTCAAAGCCGATGGCATTGCCCAGGCGGCGGTAGTTTTCCAGCACGTTTTCCGGGTCGTCCCCCCGGCTGGTGCCGATGTTCAGCGATTGCAGGTGCCCCTGGCTCACACCGCCCAGGCGGGTGGTGAAGCAGTGGGGCGCGGCAATCCCTTCTGCGGTCAGGTATTCCAATTGACCGTTCTTTTGGGTTAAAATCATGTTGTTTCTCCA
>CAYYGF010000223.1:1300-2550 GCA_964471315.1 uncultured Oscillospiraceae bacterium
GTGGATTTGGGGGTATCAGTGCTCCAATCCCTCAGCCTTGTCCTTTTGCATGCAGCACTTTTTATACTTCTTGCCGCTGCCGCAGGGGCAGGGATCGTTGGGGCCCACCTTTTTGGCGGCGGTGCGGACGGGGGTCTGCTTTACCTGGCTCTGTCCGGCGGCGGTGGTGCCGGTCTCCTTGGCCACCTTCTCCCGGCGGATCTCCTGCTGGGGCCGCACCTGCACCAGGAACAGCCGGCGGATGGTTTCCTCCCGAATGGCCTGGATCATGGCCTGGAACATCTCATAGCCTTCCTCTTTGTAGGCGATCACCGGGTCGTGCTGACCATAGGCCCGCAGACCGATGCCTTGCTTCAAATCGTCCATGGCATCGATGTTGTCCATCCAGTATTCGTCCACCACCCGCAGCATCACCACACGCTCCAGCTCCCGCATGAGCTTTTCTCCGTAGGCGGTCTCCTTGGCCTGGTAAGTGTTCAAAGCGATTTCGTGGAGGATTTCCGCAGCCTGGGCGGCATCCTTGTCCAGCAGCTCCTGTCGGCGCTCTTCCAGGGTGCCCTTGGGGCAGAAAATGGGCTCAAACTGGGCGGCCAGCAGGGAAAGGCCTTCCTCCGTCACCCTGCCGCCGAACTGTGCCAGGGCAGAGGAAACGGTGGAGCTGACCACATTTTCCAGCATGGAGCGGATGTTCTCCTTCAAGTCCTCCCCATCCAGCACCTTCTGGCGCTGGGCATAGATGACCTCACGCTGGGTATTCATCACGTCGTCATATTCCAGGACGCTCTTTCTGGCCTTGAAGTTCCGGCTTTCCACGTTCTTCTGGGCATTCTCCACAGCACCGGAGAGGATCTTCGCATCAATAGGGGTGTCCTCGTCCAGGCCCAGAGAATCCATCATGCCCATGATCCGGTCAGAGGAGAACAGGCGCATCAGGTCATCCTGGAGGCTCAGGTAGAACCGGCTCTCGCCGGGGTCTCCCTGACGGCCGGAACGGCCCCGCAGCTGATTGTCAATCCGGCGGGACTCATGGCGCTCGGTGCCGATGATGAACAGGCCGCCGGCTGCACGGACCTTCTCGGCCTCTTCCTTAATATGGCCCTTGTATTGCTTCAGAAGGTCATTGTATTCCTGCCGAATGGCGAGAATTTCGGGGTCTGTGGTCTCGGCGAAGGAATCCGCCTCGGCAATGAGCTCTTCGGGCTTTCCCTGCTTGCGCAGGTCCGCCTTGGCCAGGAACTCCGCGTTGCCGC
>CAYYGF010000224.1:0-2546 GCA_964471315.1 uncultured Oscillospiraceae bacterium
CTCCCAAAAATCAAAGATTTTTGCCAGCTCCCGCAAAGAGGGAGCCAAGACGCACAGGCAACTGACACATCTGCTGCGTTCAGTCGATATGCATTTTCTGATTTATGCCTCGCCGCCGGGGGCTTTTGGGGGTCTGCGGCGGCGATTATTGGGACGGCGGCGGGGCGGCTTTTTTTCCGTGTCTCCCTCGGGAGTGGGCTTGGCTTCTCTGGGCAGGGCCGGTTCCTTGGGTTCCCGGCGGGGATGCTCTGCCCGGGGTGCGCCATCTGACTGACGGGGGGCGGCGGCGTCGCCATTTTTCCGGCGGCGGGAACGGGACGGCCTGCCCTCCGCAGGCTGCTCCGGCAGGCTTTCCGGTTCGTCCACCACAGTCTCTGTGCTGTAGCGGAAACGGATCGGCTCCAGCACAGGCTCCTCCGGGGACTCACTGGGCCGGGGGCGCTTGCCGCCGCCGGAAATGGGTGCCAGATCGGCGGGAATGGGCGGGTCATTTTTCCGGGCCTTGCCGCTGCGCAGCACCGCGATGTCCGTGTTGGGAAAAACGGAAATGGTCTCGGGATTTTCCTCCATCCGTACCTTCACCCGCTGGCGCAGCAGATCCACCTCCACCACGGTGCCCCGGCCCTCGGGAGTGTCCACGAAGGATTCCAGCTTGGGGCTGGTGCGGATCAGATCCTCGTAGGCATCCTGCTCATATTTGAGACAGCACATCAGCCGCCCGCAGGTGCCGGAAATCTTGGTGGGGTTCAGACTTAGGTTCTGTGTTTTCGCCATTTTGATGGATACCGGCTGGAAGTCGTCCAGGAAGCTGGCGCAGCAGAAGGGCCGTCCGCAGATGCCCAGACCCCCTACCATTTTGGCCTTGTCCCGAACGCCAATCTGCCGCAGCTCGATCCGGGTGTGGAACACGGAGGCCAGGTTTTTTACCAGCTCCCGGAAGTCCACCCGCTCATCGGCGGTGAAATAGAACAGAATTTTGCTGCCGTCAAAGGCCACCTCGGCAGACACCAGCTGCATATCCAGACCGTGGTCGGCGATTTTTTGCAGACAGATGTCAAAGGCCCGCTTTTCCTTGGCCCGGTTTTCGGCGATGGTTTTTTCGTCCTGGGCGTTGGCCTTGCGCAGAACCTTGCGCAGAGGGGCCACCACATCCTTGGGCGGGATCCGGTGATTTCCACCGGCGCAGATGCCGAATTCCGCCCCCCGGGCGGTATCGATGATGACGTGATCCCCGGTGGTCAATAGCAGACCATCGGGATCAAAAAAGTAGATTTTCTGACCAGGCCGGAACTGGATGTCTACGACCTCCACATCCTCCTGGGGCAGGTTTGTCAATTCTTCCATTGATTTGCTCCTTATCGAAAAACGCAGAACGCAAAACCGTCTTGCATTTTAAATTTTCCAGTTATCTCAGCGCCCATTCCAGCCAGCCGCAGACGGCGGCGGGGGAAACGTTGCTTTGGGTATAGTCCAAGGCTTTTTGGAGACAGGCCACGCCCTGGCTCAGCTGCCCTGCGGTGCAGTCCCGGGCAAGGCGGCGGGCATGGGGCGAAACGGCCTGGATGCCGCTGCGGCTGGCAAGGGCGCTTTCCAGCAGCTCCAGCCAGAACGTCATGGTTTCTGCCAGAGCGTCCCGCTTCCACTTTTCCATGGGCACCAGGGTCTGAACCAGCGCCAGAGGATCCCGGCTGGAAAAGGCTTGAAGGAACCCCTCGGTCTGGGGCGAAAGGGCGCTGCCCTCCTGGAGCAGCTTCCGGGCCTGGCCCAGGAAGGCGCCGCTGCGGGCAATGGCGCCGGCGATGTCGCCATCCTCGGCGTCGGGGAAATCCCGGCGCAGCTGCTGATGCAAAATGTTCTCCGGCAGCGCTTGCATCCGCAATTCTGTACACCGGGAACGAACAGTTGGCAGCAACTTGTCCGGATTGTCCGTCAGAAGGAGGAAAACGCCGTAGGAAGGCGGCTCCTCCAGCACCTTCAGCAGGGCGTTCTGCCCTGGAATGCCCATGTCCTGCGCCCGGGGGAACAGGTAGATTTTATGGGCGGATTCATTGGGCTGGATATACATATCCGCCCGCGCCTGCCGGATCAGATCCACCGGGACGGTTTTCTTCTCCGGATCGTCCACGGTGAGGAAGTCCGGATGGTTGCCGTCCAGAACCTTGCGGCAGGGGGTGCAGTGCAGGCAGGGTTTGTCCTGGCCCTGGCAGAGGATCGCCGCCGCCAAAAGCCTGGCCAGAGTGTGCTTTCCAGAACCCTCCGGTCCGCAGATCAGATAAAAATGGGAAATATGACCCTTACTCAGACTCTGCGACAGGTTTTTTTTCAACTGTTCGTTGCCAAGCAACGTCTCAAAGCCCATATTTCCCTCCATCTTCTTGAAAATAATAGTATATCACAGAATTCCTGAAATGTAAAATCGAAAATCACAGGCCGCCAGTGGCGGCGGACAATGCGTGCCCAAACTGGGTGGTATTCGTTACACCTCTGGGTGAAAATTATGGTATGATTGCCACTGGCAATCATAGATATTTTTGATTCGCTGCGCG
>CAYYGF010000225.1:0-2530 GCA_964471315.1 uncultured Oscillospiraceae bacterium
TGGCGCAAAAGATCCGCTGAGATCCGCAGACGCAATTGTGCGGTGTTGCCTTAAGATTCCAGGCTTCGCAGCAGGGCAATTTCCGCCTGGTAGCCGGGCAGCTCGTTGGGCGTCTCCAAAATCATGGGCTTGTCCTTGAGGGCCGGGTGGTTGACAATGCGGCGGAAGGTCTCGATTCCCAGGCTGCCTTTGCCCAGGCATTCGTGCCGGTCCTTGTGACTGGCAAAGGGATTCTTGCTGTCGTTCAAGTGCAGAGCACAAAGTCTGTCCAGACCGATGACCCGGTCAAATTCCGCCAGCACCCCATCCAGATCATTTACAATATCATAGCCGCCGTCGTAAACATGGCAGGTATCCAGGCAGACCCCCACACTGTCGCTGCCCACCGCGTCCAGAATGGCCTTCAGTTCCTCGAACCGGCCGCCGATCTCGCTGCCTTTTCCCGCCATGGTTTCCAACAGCACCTTCACAGGATAGTCGGGAGCCAGCGCTTTTTTCAGCGCGGCGGAAATATAGTCGATCCCGGCCTCCACACCCTGCCCCACATGGCTGCCGGGGTGGAAATTGTAGAAATTTCCGGGCAGCGCCGCCATTCGGCGCAGATCATCCTCCAAAATGTCCGCCGCAAAAGCCCGGGCCTCGGGGTCGGCGGTACACAGATTCATGGTGTAGGCCCCATGAGCAACCAGTTTTCCAAAGTGATTCTGTTCCAGCATTTCCATCGCCCGGGCACAGTCCGCTGGGTTTTCCGGTTTTGCCTTACTGCCCCTGGGATTCCGGGTGAAAAAGGCAAAGGTATTGGCCCCGATGGACAACGCCGTATCCACCATCGCCGCGTTGCCGGCGCTTGCCGACAGGTGACAGCCAAAAAACATAAATATCACCACTCCTTTTGGGGCATTATAGCACATTCCACGGGAAAATGCAAATTCCCCCTTTTCATCATCGGAAGGATTGTGCTATAATGCAGGCAACCGCAACCTTTCCCTTGGAATGGAGGAATTCGGATGCCAAAATCAGACAATCAAAAGCTGAAAATCTTTTACATTCTGGACTACTTACAGCAAAACTCCCACCAGGAGCACCCGGTGAGAGCGGTGGAGCTGCAAGCCATGCTGGAACAGCAGCACAATATTGTCTGCGACCGAAAGACCGTGTATTCGGACATTCAGGCCCTGCAGGATTATGGGGTGGACATCGTTTCCCTGCCCGGCAAAAACGGCGGCTATTACATTGCCTCCCGGAATTTTGAGCTGCCGGAATTAAAGCTGCTCATCGACGCCGTCCAGTCCAGCCGGTTTCTCACAGAGAAGAAATCCCGGGAGCTGATCGAAAAGCTGTGCAGCCAGTGCAGCGTCTATGACGCCCGGCTTATGCGCCGGGATGTGCTTGTGTCCGGCCGGGTCAAGAGCATGAACGAAACCATCTATTATAATGTGGACGCCATTCAGGACGCCATCGCGGAGAACCGGCAGATCACCTTCCGGTATTTTGACTTTGCCCTGGACGGCTCCCGGAAATACCGGGATCGGGATTACCAGGCCAGCCCCTACGGCCTGTGCCAGGACAACGAAAACTGCTACCTGCTGGCCCACTCCCCCCGCCACGGTGTCACCTCCTACCGGGTGGATCGGATGAGCGACATTCAGCTGACCCAGCTGAGCCGGACGCCCTGCCCGGAGCTGACGGGGAAAAACCTGGTAGAGCACGCCAACCGTCTGTTCCAGATGTACTCCGGGGAAAGCGCCACGGTGAAGCTGCGGTTTCACAACAGCCTGGTCAATGTGGTTCTGGATCGCTTTGGCCGGGATACTATGCTGATTCCAGACGGGGAGGAGCATTTCGTGTTTACCGTCAACGTGGCCGTCTCCCCCATGTTTTTAAGCTGGGTCATCGGCTTCGGAAAAAAAGCGAGGATTCTGTATCCTCAAAGCGTAATCGACGCCTGCAAGTCCATGTGCCAAGACGCGTTGGCGCAATACTGAGCCGCTAGACCAGTGTGAACGAGGCAAACACATCCCGCCAGACGATTTGGGTTTTCTCCGTGCTGTCCGCATCCCGGAGGACGGACATGCAGTAGTGGTAATTCCCATCGTCCAGAATCACCGCCCGGCCCAGGCGTTCCCCCTTCTCTCCCGCCGACACCCAGACGAATTCGTAGCGGTCGACCCCATCTCGTTGGGTCTGCATCACCGTCAAATCCTCCCGGCTGTAGCCGCAGATGCGCTGCATCGTGGCGTTCAAATCCCCGGCAGCCACCGTTTCCAAGACCAGCTCGTAATCCTCGCACAGATAGACCTGCTCGCTGTCGCTTTCCAGCACCGGGGCCACGGCATTGTCCGGCAGGCGGACATCGGTCTGCCTGGGGCTGGCCATAGCTGTCTGGGCCAAGCTGTCCGACAGGGTTTCAAAGGTCTCTTTCGCGGCGCAGCCGCTGAGGGTCAGCGCCAGCGCTGCCAAAATCCAACATTTTTTCAAAACCATCCCTCCCGAAAGGACATCCCTATGAAAGCGTTACTCCTTCTTTACC
>CAYYGF010000226.1:0-2498 GCA_964471315.1 uncultured Oscillospiraceae bacterium
CAGAAGAATCTGCCCACCGTGGCGGAGACCCTGGAAAAGGCCACCGCCATGGTGGTGGGGCATCCAGTGCATGTGACCGGCTGCGGCCGTACGGACGCAGGGGTTCACGCCCGGGTGTACGTTGCCAATTTCCGCACCAGCTCCACCATCCCGGTGGAGCGGCTGCCTTATGCGCTGAATACCCACCTGCCTTGCGACATTGTGGTGACAAGAGCCTTTGAAGTTCACGAGCGTTTCAATGCCATCGGCTCCTGCGCCCGGAAGGAGTACACCTATCAGATCTACAATTCCCGGCTGAAGGATCCGTTCTATGTGGACAGAGCCTGGTTTTACCCCAGGCATCTGGACGAGCAGGTTATGCAGGCCGCCGCGTCTGCGTTTGTGGGTACCCATGATTTTGCGGCGGTGAGAAGTGTGGGCACCGATGTCAAGTCCACGGTTCGTACCGTATACTATTATCATGTGGAGCGCCAGGGAAATCTGATTACCTTGAAGGTCTGCGCCAACGGCTTTTTGTACAACATGGCCCGGGCCATGACGGGCACCGTGGTCTATGCCGCCGAGGGCAAGATCCGCCCCGAGGAGATCGGCGCGATCCTGGACGCGGGCAATCGCACCGCCGCCGGCCCAACCGTACCCCCGGGCGGGTTATACATGACCCACCTGTGGTATGATGACGGCATCGCGAAATTTGAAGCTGGCAGCGATTGGACGGCGTAACCGTAGAATGGACGGCATCGGGAACGTTCATAATTTGTTCTCCCATTTTCCGATGTGATATGGTATACTTCGTCACAAAGGAAAGAAATCCTTGAGAAAAGGAGTGATTGGATATGCAGCCAAAAATGTGCGCCAAGTGTAAGAAAAACATTGCCGTGGTGTTCATCACGAAAATTGAAAACGGCGTAACTTTAAATGAAGGGTATTGTCTCAAATGCGCCCGGAGTCTGGGCATTCCCCAGATCGACCAGGCTGTGCAGCAGATGGGCATTTCCGAGGAGGATCTGGATCTGCTCAGCGATGAGATGAGCAGCATGTTTGGCCAGAAGGACGACAGCGACGACCATGATGACGATGAGATCGACAGCCAGACTGCGACCTTCCCCCTGCTGAACCAGCTGTTCGGCAGCAATAGCCTGCCCGCCCAGCCGCCCCGTCCCGCCCCCCGGAAAGAGGAGCAGAAGGACAAGGAGCCGGGAAAAAAGAAGAATAAAAAGCACAAATTCCTGGACAGCTACTGCATGGACTTGACCGGTCGGGCCCGGGAAGGAAAACTGGACAAAGTCATTGGCCGGGATGTGGAGACGGAGCGGGTCATTCAGATTCTGAACCGCCGTCAGAAAAATAATCCCTGCCTCATTGGGGAACCTGGTGTTGGCAAAACCGCCATTGCCGAGGGCCTGGCCCAGCGGATCGCCGCGGGAGAGGTGCCCTATAAGCTTCGGGATAAGGAAGTGTTCCTGTTAGACTTGACGGCTTTGGTGGCTGGTACCCAGTTCCGGGGCCAGTTTGAAAGCCGTATGAAGAGCCTAATCGCCGAAATCAAGGAATGCGGCAATATCATTCTGGTCATCGACGAGGTTCACAACCTGGTGGGGGCGGGAGACGCGGAAGGGTCTATGAACGCCGCCAATATTCTCAAGCCCGCCCTGTCCCGGGGAGAGATTCAGGTCATCGGCGCCACCACCTTTGCCGAATACCGGAAATATATTGAAAAGGATGCCGCCCTGGAGCGCCGTTTCCAGCCTGTCACCGTGGCGGAGCCTACCATTGCCGAGGCCAGCCAGATCATGCAGGGCGTAGCCAAGGCCTACGCCGAGTTCCACGGGGTAGAGATTTCCCCGGAGATCGCCCACCAGTGCGTGGTGCTGTCCGAGCGGTATATCACCGACCGCTTTCTGCCGGATAAGGCCATCGACCTGCTGGACGAAGCCTGTTCCGATGTAAACCTGCAATGCAAGCAGATTTCGGAGCTGGCGGAGCTGAAAAAGGAGCGGGACGACTACGAGCTGGAGCTGCGGATGCTCAATGAGGATACCGAAAACGAAAATTATGAGCGCCTTGCCCTGGTGCGCAGCAAGCTGATGCAGCTGGCGCCCAAGATTGAGGCGCTGGAAGCCCTGCCCAAGCCAGCGGTCACCATGGAGAACCTGGCGCGGATTATTGAGATGTGGACAAAAATCCCTGCCTCCAAGATCAAGGCCCAGGAATACGAGCAGATCAAGGGCCTGTCCGCCCGCCTAAAAAAGCACATTGTGGGTCAGGACGAGGCTGTGGACGCGGTGGCCCGGGCCATCCGCCGCAACCGGGTAGGGATTTCTCCAAAGAAACGCCCGGTTTCCTTTATTTTCGTCGGCCCCACCGGTGTGGGCAAGACCGAGCTGGTCAAGCAGCTGGCATCCGATCTGTTCGACAGTGTGGACAGCTTGATTCGGCTTGACATGTCCGAATATATGGAGAAGCACACGGTCTCCAAGCTGATTGGCTCCCCTCCCGGG
>CAYYGF010000227.1:0-2486 GCA_964471315.1 uncultured Oscillospiraceae bacterium
TGCTTCAAAAAGTTTGTTATCAACAAACTTTTTGGTGATTTGCTCCGCAAATCACACACCCTTCCGAGCCGCCTTGCGGCGGCCCACCTCCCCTTTTAGGGGAGGCTTTGGCTGGTTCTACAAATTACAATCTACCGCGATCGAAACTTTTCGAACAAGGCACAATGGTGATGTTATGTTAACTTACGAGCTAAAGAAATCCCCCGGTGTACCCTTATATGAGGCGCTGTACCGGTGCATCCGGGGAGATATTCTCTCCGGCGCCCTGGTACCCGGGGAAAAGCTGCCCTCCAAGCGGGCACTGGCGCAGAATTTGGAGGTCAGTTGCATCACCGTGGAGGCTGCCTACAGCCAGCTCCTGGCGGAAGGGTACATCCGCTCCCGGGAGAAGGTGGGCTATTTTGTGGAGGCGTTGGAGCGGCATACACCTCCGCAGCCGCTGGCCTCTCCCCAAAAGGGGGAACGGGAACGGGACTGGCTGCTGGATTTGACAGGAAACGGCACCGAGCAATTCCCCTTTTCCGTTTGGGTGCGCTTGCAGCGGGAGGTCATGCTGGATTACGGGGAAAAGCTGCTGCTCCCCCTGCCAAACCGGGGCATTCCGGAACTGCGCCAGGCCATCGCAGACCATCTGGCCGGGTTCCGGGGAATGCGGGTGGACCCGGAGAACATTCTGGTGGGCGCCGGTACGGATTTTCTGTACAACCTATTGATCCAGCTGCTGGGCCGGGAGAAGGTTTACGCCGTGGAGGAGCCGGGCTATAGCAAAATCCGCAGAATCTACGCCGCCGGTGGGGCAAGCTGTGTCAGCGCCCCCATGGATGGCCGGGGGGTTATGCCATCAGCGCTGGGACAGGCGCAAGTGCTCCATTTTTCCCCCTCCCACCACTTCCCCACAGGGCTGGTCACCCCGGTGAGCCGCCGGATGGAGCTGCTGGACTGGGCCGGGGAGGAACGATGGATCGTTGAGGATGACTATGATTCCGAATTCCGGTTTGACGCCCACCCCAAGCCTGCCATGCAGTCCCTGGATCGCCGGGGGCGGGTGGTCTATATGAACACCTTTTCCAAAAGCCTGGCTCCCTCCATCCGTATCAGCTACATGGTGCTGCCGCCCCAGCTGATGGCGGAATTTCAGAGCCGCCTGGGCTTCTACAGCGGCACCGTTCCCAGCTTTGAGCAGTATACCCTGGCCCGGTTTCTGAGCCGGGGGTACTTTGAAAAGCACATCAACCGAATGCGGAAATTCTACAAAAGCCGCCGAAATATCCTGGTTTCTGCCCTGGAGAGCTGCGCCTTCGCGGACAAGCTGTCCATTTGGGAGCAGGACGCGGGGCTGCATTTTCTACTGAAGGTGGATACGACCCTTTCGGATCGGGAGTTGACCCAGTCCCTGGCCGCAGCGGGAATTCGGGTACGGGCGCTGAGCGAATACTACCATGAGGCAACCCAGGACCGGCACTGCCTGGTGGTGAACTACGCGGGCCTTCGGGAGGAGGCATTGGAGCAGGCCCTCGCGGGCATGGAAAGAATTATGTAAACAAAAGGGCAGGCCGCGTTTTTTTCTCCTTGCCTTTTATCCCGCCAGGAAGTATAATAAAAGAAAAAGCGGGAATCCTTTCCCGCATTTGAAGCATCAAAAGGGGGGGCTATGTATGGCATTGCCGCAATCGGCCTACCGGGGGTGCCTGCTGGGCATGGCGGTAGGAGATGCGATGGGCTACACCGTGGACAACCGGAGCTGGCAGGAAATCCAGGAGGATTACGGCCCCAACGGCCTGCTGGGCTACGATCTGGTCAATGGCTATGCCGACGTAACCTCCTATACCCAGCTGGCGGCCTTCACCTGCAACGGTCTGCTGTTTGGCCTGACCCGGGGGCAGATGCTGGGGAAAATGGCCCCTTTTATCAAATATATCGCCTTGAGCAGCCGGGAATGGGCAGCGTCTCAGCGCTCCTGGGGCCGCCCCAGCCGGAACTACTGCTGGCTGCTGCGGCGGCAGGAGCTATGCCGCCGCTACTGCATGGATACCCGGATGCTGGACACCCTCAGCCGGGAAACGCTGGGCACCTTGGAAACCCCGGTGAATAATTTTTCTTCTCCCGGGGGCATGACCAGCGCCATTGGCGTGGGGCTGTTTTTTGACGAGGATCGGATGGATCAGCAGGAGATTGACCGGCTGGGCGCTGAGGCGGTGGCGCTGACCCACGGAAGTCCCACGGCATTTCTCTCTGGTGCGGTACTGGCCCACCTAATGAGCAGGCTTTTGGAGAAGCCAAAGGCATCGCTGAAAGCGCTGGCGATAGAGGCTGTGGAGGCGATGAAAAACCAGTTTGGCCACCAATACAGTCAAGCGTATGAAATCGCAACGCTGGTGCGCCACGCCATCACCTATGCGGAATCCCCCAATCTCCGGGGGGTTGAGGTCATGGAACGGCTGGGCTGCGACAGCGCCGCCCAGGTTCTGGCGGGGGCGGTATATGCC
>CAYYGF010000228.1:0-2466 GCA_964471315.1 uncultured Oscillospiraceae bacterium
GCTCGGGTCAAAATCTCTCGCCGAATCTCCTTGCCCCATTATGCGGTGTTGCCTTAATACTCCCGCACCACGCCCTTGACGATGCCGATGATCTCCGCATGGGTGCCATCAATGGGGGCATAGCGCTCATTTTCCGGCATCAGCCAGATTTCTCCGTTCTTCCGCAGGAGCCGCTTGACGGTGGCCTCGTCCTCGATCCGGGCCACAACGATCTGTCCGTTGTCCGCCGTGGACTGGGGCCGAACCACAACCTTATCACCATCCAAAATACCTGCGTTGATCATGCTGTCTCCCCGAACCCGGAGGGCAAAGCAGCCGGACTCGTGCCAGGGCATGGTGCCTTCCTGGTTTTCCACCGCCAGAATGGGCAATCCCGCAGTCACCACACCCACCACGGGAATCTGCCCGGGACGGGCGCCTGTGACCAAGGCCCGCTTGCGCCCCTTCGCCTGTGGCGCTTGCAGCAGCCCTTTTTCCTGGAGGGCTTGCAGGTGATAGCTGACGGAAGCCGTGGAGCGGAGTCCCACCGCTGCGCCGATCTCCCGCACCGAGGGGGAGTAGCCATTTTCCTGGATAAACTGGTTAACATAATCCATTATCAGTTCCGCTTTGTTACTGCTTCTTGGCATGTTCGTTCCTCCTCATTTTTCTTTTTTCTGATTATAGCACATATGAACGAGAAAAGAAAGATTTATTTTTCGGTTTCCCGGTAAAAAAATCCCGCCCAAGCGCTATATTGGAATAGGGGGTGAGAATATGGAACAAAACGGAACCTTAGAGCGGCAGGTGTGGCAGCGGGTGACGGCTCCCATTGCCCAGGACGCGTCCGTTGGCATTGAGCCTCTCCTGCGGGAGGTTCTGTCCCAGGTGGGATTGTACCGTCAGCTGTCCGGCAGACTCTCCGGCCCTGCCGGGGAGCTGTGCCGGAAATTGCTTTCGTCCTATCAAGCCAGCGAGGCCAGCCTGCGGGGAATGCGGATCCTATCCGGTGGGAATCCCCCGTCCCGGCCATCCACAGCGCTGCCCCGGATGACGGACACCCAGCTGCTGGCTCTCAGTTTTCACCGCAGCCAACAGCTGCTCACCGAATTTACCGCCCGTTCTGTTGCGCCGGATTTTGGGACGGTGTTTCTGCGCCTTGCGGATGGGGAAGGGGAGAACGGGGTTTTGATTCTCAGACTGCTGGGAACCATTCCCTACCGGTAAAAAACGGAGCTATCTCATTATGGCAACACCGCATAATTCGGCAAGGAAGCTCAGCGAGAGATTTTGTGCCAGTTCAAAGGTCCGAAAACGCGGGAATACTGTATGTATTTCCCGTTTTTGGAACTGCAGAACTGGCGCAAAAGATCCGCTGAGATCCGCAGACGCAATTGTGCGGTGTTGCCTTAGGGAAAGGTTCCGTCATATAGCACAAAAAAAGAAGAACTGTCATTACGAACCAGTGACCGATGTCACGGGTGTGGCAATCCCCAATTTGTTGGATGCGTTTTCGACACGCACTCCAGCTCAACCAGGGAATCCCCACGCCAGTCTGAGGACTGGCTCGGAATGACAGTTCATTCCGTTGTGCACTTTTACTTTCGTGGGACAGTCCCACTTTTTCGGTATGGAATTACGGCTTGCTTAGGAAGTTGTCAATGGCCTGCGCACCCTTCTTGCCCGCGCCCATGGCCAGGATGACGGTGGCAGCGCCGGTGACGGCATCACCGCCGGCGAATACGCCTTCCCGGGTGGTCATCTCGTTCTCGTCCACGATTAGGCAGCCCTTCCGGTTGGTGTCCAGGCCGGGGGTGGTGGAACGGATCAAGGGGTTGGGGCTGGTGCCCAGGGACATGATGACGGTGTCCACATCCAGCACAAACTCGCTGCCCTCCACGGCGATGGGACGGCGGCGGCCGGAGGCATCCGGCTCACCCAGCTCCATGCGGACGCACTTGATGCCGCACACGCGGCCATTCTCGTCGCCCAGGATCTCCACGGGGTTGCACAGGGTCTTGAATTCGATGCCTTCCTCCTTGGCGTGGTGCTGCTCCTCCAGACGGGCGGGCATTTCCGCCTCGCCCCGGCGGTAAACGATGTACACATGCTCCGCGCCCAGACGCATAGCGCAGCGGGCGGCGTCCATCGCCACGTTGCCGCCGCCGACCACCGCCACGGCCTTGGAGTGGATGACGGGGGTGTCGGCGTCCTCGGTGTAGGCCTTCATCAAGTTGGTTCGGGTCAGATACTCGTTGGCGGACATCACGCCCTTCAGCGCCTCGCCGGGGATATTCATAAACATGGGCAGACCAGCGCCGGAGCCGACGAACACGGCCTTGTAGCCCATCTCAAACAGCTCATCGATGGTCAGGACACGGCCGATGACCATGTTGGTCATGACTTCCACACCCTGGGCCTCCAGCTTGGTGACCTCGTTGGCCACGATGGCCTTGGGCAGACGGAACTCGGGGATGCCGTAGACCA
>CAYYGF010000229.1:0-2428 GCA_964471315.1 uncultured Oscillospiraceae bacterium
TCGGTGGCGATGGTGAAGCCATGGCGGCGGATGCACTTGTCGATGATCTTGCCCAACTGCTTCTTGCCCACCAGGAAGCTGACCTCCAGGTCAAATTCATGGCCGGGTACGCTGCGATCCACGAAGCCCAGGTCCTGGGGAATGGGCTCGTTGTAGATCAGGCGGCCAACGGTGGCGTCGATGATCCGGTACTCCATCTTGCCGTCCACTTCCTTGCCATAGCGAACCAGGATGGGGGCATGGAGTCCGATGGCGCCGTCTGCGTAGGCGGCGATGGCCTCCTCGGGAGAGGAGTAGGCATGGACGGGGCGGAACTTGGCGGGCGTCTTGTTCTCCTTCTTTGCCTGCTTGTTGACAGCCAAGAATTCGTCGGCGTCCACAATCTCATTCACCGGCAGTCCGGTATCGCCGGCGTCGGTGACAAACACGTTCTCAGAGCCCTTCTCGGCCTTGCCCAGACGGGTATAGGTCAGATAGTAGGCGCCCAGGATCATATCCTGCGTAGGCACGGTGACGGGCTTGCCGTCCTGGGGCCGCAGCAGGTTGTTGGCGGACAGCATCAGCATTCTGGCTTCCGCCTGTGCCTCGGGAGACAGGGGCACATGAATCGCCATCTGGTCGCCGTCGAAGTCCGCGTTGAAGGCGGTGCAGCACAGGGGATGCAGCTTCAGGGCGCGGCCCTCCACCAGCACCGGCTCGAAGGCCTGGATGCCCAGACGGTGCAGGGTAGGCGCACGGTTCAGCATAACGGGGCGATCCTTGATGATCTCGTCCAGGGCGTCCCATACCTCGGTCTTGCCCTTGTCGATCATCTTCTTGGCGGACTTGATGTTGTTGGCCAGGCCGTCGGACACCAGCTTCTTCATCACGAAGGGCCGGAACAGCTCGATGGCCATCTCCTTGGGCACACCGCACTGATACAGCTTCAGCTCGGGGCCGACGACGATAACGCTACGGCCGGAGTAGTCAACACGCTTGCCCAGCAAATTCTGACGGAACCGGCCCTGCTTGCCCTTGAGCATGTCACTGAGGGACTTCAGCGCCCGGTTGTTGGCACCGGTGACGGCCCGGCCCCGCCGGCCGTTGTCGATCAAAGCGTCCACAGCCTCCTGGAGCATCCGCTTTTCGTTGCGGATGATGATGTCGGGGGCGTGGAGCTGCATCAAGCGCTTCAGACGGTTGTTCCGGTTGATAACCCGGCGGTACAGATCATTCAGATCGGAGGTAGCGAACCGGCCGCCGTCCAGCTGGATCATGGGCCGAATATCCGGCGGAATCACGGGCAGCACGTCCAGAACCATCCCGCTGGGCTTATTGCCGGACTCCCGGAAGGCCTCCACAACCTCCAGCCGCTTCACCAGGCGCAGCTTCTTCTGGGAAGACGCGTTTTTCAGCTCCGCACGCAGCTGGTTGGACAGCTGATCCAGATCAATCTGCTCCAGCAGGGCCTTGATGGCCTCCGCGCCCATACCAGCCTTGAAATCATCCTCGTACTTTTCCCGCATGTCCCGGTACTCCTTCTCGGTGAGCACCTGGTTCAGCGCCAGAGGCGCGTCGCCGGGATCGGTGACAATATAGGCGGCAAAGTACAGTACCTTCTCCAAAACCTTGGGAGAGATATCCAGAATCAAGCCCATCCGGGAGGGGATTCCCTTGAAATACCAGATGTGACTGCAAGGGGCGGCCAGTTCGATGTGGCCCATACGCTCCCGGCGCACCTTGGCCTTGGTGACCTCAACGCCGCAGCGGTCGCAGATTTTGCCCTTGTACTTGATTTTCTTATATTTTCCGCAGTGGCACTCCCAGTCCTTGGTCGGTCCAAAGATCCGCTCACAGTACAGGCCGTCCCGCTCGGGTTTTAGGGTTCGATAGTTGATGGTCTCCGGCTTCTTGACCTCGCCGTAGGACCACTGCCGGATCATCTCCGGGGAAGCAATGCCAATTTTAATGGCATCAAAGGTGGCATCTGCCATAACTGCGCCTCCTTATTCTTCGTTGTCGTCGGCTTCCATATCGCCGAACACATCCATGATATCATCCGGGCCGTCCTCATCAATGACAAATCCCGCATCCAGCACCTCGTCGGTGGAGCCGACAACCACGTCATTTTCGCTGTCGGCGGTGTAGACGGTCTCATCATCGTCGTCATCGTCCTTCAGCTCGACCTCGTTGCCGTTTTCATCCAGCATCCGGATATCCAGGCAGAGCGCCTGCAGCTCCTTCACCAGAACCTTGAAGGCCTCCGGCACGCCGGGCTTGGGGATGTTGGCGCCCTTGACGATGGCCTCATAGGTCTTGACACGGCCGGTTACGTCATCGGACTTGACGGTCAGAATTTCCTGTAGCGTGTAGGCGGCGCCGTAAGCTTCCAGCGCCCAGACTTCCATTTCGCCGAAACGCTGGCCGCCGAACTGGGCCTTGCCGCCCA
>CAYYGF010000230.1:0-2428 GCA_964471315.1 uncultured Oscillospiraceae bacterium
CGGCCCACCTCCCCTTGTAGGGGAGGCTTTGGCTGGTTCTACAAACTACAATTTTTCGTTTTCCGTTTCCATTTCCACGCCGCCCTGGGGACGGATGGACAGCACATGGCAGGCGCCATCGCCCAGCACCGCGTCAATGCCGGTCTTGAAGATATCCAGCAGATCAAATGGCACAAAGGCCTGAACCGTTCCGGCAAAGCCGCCGCCGTGAACCCGGTAGGCGCCCCGGCCATTCAAATAGTGCTCACACAGAGCCAGGGACACCGCCACATCCTGGTGGGCCTTGTAGCCCGCGGGAATGACGTTCTGCAAATACATGTAGGAGGAATAGCCGCTCTGCTTCACCAGAGCCAGGAAAGCGTCGAAGTCCCCCGCCTTCAAGGCCGCCACCTGCTTGGGCACCCGGGCGTTCTCCTGGTAGAAATGGATGGCCCGGAGCACCGCCCGGTCGCCGCATTCTTTGCGCAGGGCGGGAATCTGGGCGTAGAAATCCGCTTCCGGAATCTGGGAGAGCACATCCTTGCCGAAGTGGGCGCAGACAGCTTTCAGCTCCCCGGGAATGGCGGCGTACTCGTCGGTCAGGTCGGCGTGGCTGGCCTGGCTGTCGATGATGCACAGGGCATGGCCGCAGGAGGCAAAGTCAAAAGCCACCGGCTCGATGATGGGATGGTCTTTGTCAAAGAAATCGATGGTCACCAGGTTGCCCACGGCAGAGGCCATCTGATCCATCAAGCCGCAGGGCTTGCCGAAGAACACATTCTCTGCGTACTGGCCGATCTGGGCAATCTCCGGCTGAGAGACCTTGCCGTCAAAGAACAGGCCGTTGATGATGGTGCCGATCAGCACCTCATAAGCGGCGGAGGAGCTGAGGCCCGAGCCGGGCAGGACGGTGGACTCGCAGTAGGCGTCGAAGCCCCGGACCTGGCAGCCCAGCTGGGCAAACCGAGCAGCAACGCCCCGGATCAGGGCGGGGGTGGAGTTGATCTCCGATTCCACCGGCGTAAGGCAGGACAGTTCCACCTGGCTCATGGGATAGCCCTTGGAGAGAATGCGGATGGTGTCCGTTCCGTTGACCCGAACCGCCGCCCGGGTATCCAGATTCACCGCCGCGGCCAGAACCCGGCCCCGCTGATGGTCGGTATGGTTGCCGCCGATCTCCGTCCGGCCGGGAGCGGAGAAATACCGCTCCGGCGCGCCGCCAAAAGCCGCCGCGAAGCCGGCGTCCAGAACCAGTTTATCCTCCCGGGAAAGAATGCATGCCGTCATAACGTACCTCCCAAAATAAGCCCGCAGTGACGGGCTGATTTTTCGTTATTTTACAGTTTCTATTATACAGAATTCTTTTCAAAATGGAAGCTTCATTTTTGACTTTTCTCAAATTTAGATAGAACAGAAAAAACGGCCGTCTCCTCATTTGGAGACGGCCGCTTTCTGTTATTTGGTTTCCTTCAGCAGATCCGCGATGGTGATGCCCTCGAAGAAATCGTTGATCATTTTGTCCAGCTTTTCCCACATAGGAAGGGCGTTGCAGCACTCCGACCGGGAACAGGCGGCGGCTCCCTGGCTGGTGCAGGAGACGGCGCTTAAGCTCCCCTCCGTCAGCTTCAGAATGCTGCCCACGGTGTACGCCTCCGGGCTGCGGTTCAGACGGTAGCCGCCGCCCTTGCCGTGGACGGCATCCACGAATCCGGCCTTGGACAAGGTGGTCATGATGGATTCCAGGTATTTCTGGGAAATCCCCTCCGCTTCCGCGATTTCCTTCAGCGGAATGTATTCTTCCCCGCCCCGCTGGGCAAAGCAGACCATCACCCGCAGGGCATAGCGTCCTTTGGTGGATACGATCATAGGCTTACTCGCAGTGCTCGCAATGCTCGCAGTCGGGGAACTGACTCTTGTCGTAGGGGATATTGTTGCGGTCGAAGTAATCCTTCAGCGCGTTATGGATGGCCTCCTCCGCCAGCACGGAGCAATGCATCTTGTGGGCTGGCAGGCCATCCAGGGCCTCTGCCACAGCCTTGTTGGTCAGAGCCATGGCCTCGTAAATCGACTTACCCTTGATCATCTCGGTGGCCATGGAGGAAGACGCAATGGCGGAGCCGCAGCCGAAGGTCTCGAACTTCACATCCTGGATGATGTCATTTTCCACCTTCAGATAAATTTTCATAATATCGCCGCACTTGGCGTTGCCAACCTCGCCCACGCCGCTGGCGTCCTCAATCACGCCCACGTTCCGGGGGTGCATGAAATGATCCATCACTTTTTCGCTGTACAGTGCCATACAATTCAATCTCCTGTCGTAAATAAAATCTTAACTTGCCTTCCCCCTTGGGGATGGTGCCCCGCTGGGGCGTAAGGGGTTTCCTAAACCAAAAAACGACCCCTCTCAGTCAGCTTCGCTGACAGCTCCCCCAAAGGGGGAGCCATGTGT
>CAYYGF010000231.1:0-2363 GCA_964471315.1 uncultured Oscillospiraceae bacterium
GCAGGGTTAGTTCATCGGTAGAATGGTCGCTTCCCAAGCCACAGAGGCGGGTTCGATTCCCGTACCCTGCTCCAAAAGAAAAAGCACCCCGTGTGGGCAATGCCGCTTAGTTACCAGCTAGGCGGCATTATTCTATTCAAGGGAGTTAGCGAGCAATGAAACAAAAGCGAAGTTGCTTGCTGTTTTTCTGCAATCAGAGCATGACAGCAGAGCGGATTGAGAAATCCGCTTGAAAAAGACTATTCAAACCAGAAAGATTATGCTACTCTATATGTGAAGCTGACAGAAGGTTTCTGTGTTAGCTTACGAGTATCTTTTCGACCGGGGCGAATGGGCGAGATATACTTCATAAGCATGGCTTCAAGAATGGGTGGAGGGACTGCGCCAAGAAAGAATTGCAGACTAATGTGTACTGCATGAAGTACGATTTGAATCAGATTAAGAACACGCTGTACAGCGGCATTTTGTGCGATGTGCTGGATGGGCTGGGCTACCGCCATCAAACGTTGAGTAATGCCATTGCCGGTTTGCAGGATGATACGGTTATTTTTGGGCCTGCGTTTACCAGCATCGGTACGGAGGTTTATTCCATGCCCGAAAATCCGCTGATTGCCCAGACCCGGGTGGTGGATCAGCTGGGAGAGGGGGAAATTTATGTTCTGGTTACCCGGGGCAACTATAACTGCGCTGTGTTTGGCGAGTTGTTCGCCACGGCGGTGCTCCAGCGGAAGGGAGCGGGTGTCCTGCTGGATGCCTATGCCCGGGATGTGAAGGAACTGAAGAAGATGAACTTCCCGCTGTTCTATCGGGGCAAGAATCCCCAGACCTCCAAGGGCCGCTGCGAAATCAACGAGTGCCAGATCCCAGTGACCATGGACGGCGTGACCATCCAACCCGGCGATTACATTTTCGGCGATATTGACGGCGTGGTGATTATCCCCAAGGATCTGATCGATGAGGTTTTGGATCGGGCCTTCCGGCTGATTGAGGACGAAAACCGTGTGCGCACCAATCTGCTCAACGGCGACTCTCTGGAGAAGGTTTATACAGAGGTTGGGGCGATTTAAACCCATTCGGATACACATAATACCAGCGCCGGCTGCTCTTTTGGGGCAGCCGGCGCTTTGCTTGCCCAAGGCTTTCTTTCCTTGGCCCAGTTCATGATACATCTCCTGCTTTCCCTTCCTCCGCCAGGAGAAAGCCGAACCGAACCCCCTGCTGAAAGGCCTCCCGTTCGTTGGCAGCATAGATATCGCAGAACAGGTGAAAAACCCGGTTCCGCTGCTCCAGGGACAACCCGGAAAGCTGCCGCTCCAATTCTCCGAACCCTTCCCGCATCCGCGCATCATCGATGGGATGGTGGGCAGAATACAGGGTGTACAAGGCATCCATCGCGCTTTCGTAAGGCTCGCCGTCTAAGGTGAGCGGCTGGGATTTGATGGCGTTTAACAACTTCCTATCTGTCGTGGGCATACTTTCTCCTCCTTTAATCTCATATTGAGATATATCTAATATAGCATTTTGGTATGGTTAAGTCAAGGAGGGATGCACTATTTTCAGACTAAAGGAGCTCCGTGAACGACGCCATATGTCCCAGGTTTTTCTCGGTATGGAATTGAACATGAGTCAAAATACAATCAGCCAATATGAAACAGGAACCCGGGAAGCCAGTTATGATACCTTGATTGCCATTGCCGATTATTTTGACGTATCCCTCGACTATCTGCTGGGACGCACAGACAATCCCAAAATAAACCGTTGATCCCAAACGAACCTTCCTGCATGGCGTGGGAAGGTTCGCTTTTTCTTTTGTTTCGGTACCTCTTGTCCCTGCCGCGTAGGTATGATAGAATACGGGTATCATCCTATGGAGGTATTTTTATGGATCACAGTGAAAAAGCGGCGGAGCTGTTTCTCAATGGCAGCAACTGCGCCCAATCGGTGGTGGTGGCATTTTGCGATGTGACAGGGCTGGAGCCTGGGTTCGCCGCGAAGCTGTCCTCTTCCTTTGGCGGGGGCATGGGCCGGATGCGGGAGGTCTGCGGCGCGGTCAGCGGAATGCTGATGGTGGCAGGACTGCTCTATGGCTATGATGACCCCGGCGAAAAAGACGCCGCCAAAAAGAAGCATTATCAGCTTGTGCAGTCCCTGGCGGGCCAATTCCGGGAGCAGATCGGCAGCATCGTCTGCCGGGAGATTCTGAAAAATCCCCCCTCCGATCCCACCCCTTCTCCCCGGACTGCGGAATACTACAAGACCCGCCCCTGCGTTCACATGGTCATCACCGCCGCCAAGATTCTGGACGCGTATATCGAAGCCCATCCGGCGGAGTAATCGCCGCAGGAAACCAGGGAGCTCTCCTA
>CAYYGF010000232.1:0-1672 GCA_964471315.1 uncultured Oscillospiraceae bacterium
TGTCCGGGCTGTCCGACTCGTTGCGCAGCCTATGGCAATGCCCAAATGGGGGTACCGGAATCGCCGCTGTACTCATAGCGCCTTTACAAAGTCTTCCAGCAAAGCATTGATGATTTCAGGTTTGTCCGTGTTCGAATTGTGCCCCGCCCCATCAATCCATTTTATCGGAATCCCGGTGTTCTTATGCCATGCTTTGTTATATCGTATACAGGAACCGGCATGATCCTGTTTTCCGCAAATCAGCAGCGCAGGGCATCGGATTTCATAGGGCAAATCTTTTTCCATTGCTTCTGCAAGAATTCGAAAACCATGTCCGGCAAGCTGTGCATACCGCTTTTTATCCCCATCATAGACCATCATGATATCATACATCAATCGTCTTCCATACTCCGAAGTCGCCACTCCATTTGTCCCCGACTTCAAAAGCGCCTTCCATGGGTAATAGTAATACACTGGTTCCATTCTTTTCAAAAGCCAAAGTTCAACACCTGTTACATATTTTCGCTGCAACGGTGCAGAATCAATGGAAACAAAGCCTGCCAGGCGATTGGGATAAAGCTGCGCATACGCTTGTCCCACATATCCGCCCATCGACTGGCCTACAAGGATCGGCGTTTTGATTGTTTCCAACGTCAAAATGTCTTCCAGCCATCTTGCCTTATCAAACAAATCAAAGTCGAAACGAAATGGCCACGAAGAAGCGTGTCCCGGTGCATCCCAAGTAAAAATATTGCATTTTTCTTGAAAGTAGGCAACCTGTCTGTCAAACAGTCTATGGTCAGCCGTTAATCCCGGAAGAAAAACAAGTGTCGGCGCATTCACATCCAATATGTTCAGCCAATAATGAATTGCTCCACAAGGTGTTTGATATATTTTCTCTATCATGGTTCTCACCTCTACGCATTTCGAAAAACGCTGGTTATTTCGGTAAGCGCCGGTGGCAGCCGATTCTAACCCAGCAAAAGCCAATTCATTCCGCGGTTTCTGGGGCGTCGAAGCCGTCGAACAGGGCAGTCTGGGAGGCCTGGGTCACGGCTTCTCCCTTCATGATCTGCTCAAACTGCTCGCCGGTCATGGACTCCTTTTCCAGCAGGAAGTCCACCACCTGGTGCAGCTTCTCCGCGTTGTCGGACAGAATCTGGCGGCAGTGGTCATAGGCCCGGTCAATCAGCGCCTTCACCTCGTCGTCAATGGTGCCCGCCACCTTCTCGGAATAGCTCTTGGTGGTCTGGTAGTCCCGGCCGATGAACACCTCGCCGCCGTCCAGATAGCTGACGGTGCCCAGCTTTTCGCACATGCCGTAGCGGGCCACCATATCCCGGGCCAGCTTGGTCGCCCGGTCAATGTCGTTGGAGGCGCCCACGGAGATGTCCCCGATGAACAACGCTTCCGCCACACGGCCGCCAAGCAGAGAGACGATCTGCTCGTACATCTGGTTTCTGGTTAGGTTGGCGGAGTCATCCGCAGGCAGATACCAGGTTGCGCCCAGGGACTGGCCCCGGGGAATGATGGTGAGGTGCCGCACAGGATCGTGGGTGGGCAGGTTGTACATCGCAACAGCGTGGCCAGCCTCATGGATAGCGGTGGCGCGAAGATCCCGTTTCAGATTGACCCGGCTCTTTTTCTCGGGGCCTGCCATAATTTTCATCATGGCTTCGTTCAGATCATCCAT
>CAYYGF010000232.1:1682-2344 GCA_964471315.1 uncultured Oscillospiraceae bacterium
GATACATAGCCACAGCATGGCCCGCCTCGTGGATGGCCGTCTCCTTCAAATCCTTCCGGGTCTGAACGCGGCTCTTTTTGGCGGGGCCGGCAGTAATCTTCATCAGCGCCTCGTTCAGATCCCCCATGGTCAGCACCGGGCGGCTGTCCCGGGCGGCCATGATGGCGGCCTCGTTCAGCAGGTTGCTCAGATCCGCTCCGGTAAATCCGGCGGTAGAACGGGCCACGGTGCGAAGATTCACGGAGGCATCCAGCTTCTTGTCCTTGGCGTGTACCTTCAAGATCTCCTCCCGGCCCTTCACGTCGGGACGTCCCACATGAATCTGCCGGTCAAACCGGCCGGGCCGCAGCAGAGCGGGATCCAGGATATCGGGCCGGTTGGTAGCCGCCAGAACGATGACGCCCTCCGTCCGGGAGAAGCCGTCCATCTCCACCAGCAGCTGGTTCAGCGTCTGCTCTTTTTCGTCATGGCCGCCGCCCAGGCCCGAGCCGCGCTTGCGGCCTACGGCATCGATTTCGTCGATGAAAATAATGGCGGGGGCAATCTTTTTGGCCTGCTCAAACAAATCCCGGACGCGGCTGGCGCCCACGCCCACGTACATCTCCACAAAATCCGAGCCGGAGATGGACAAAAACTGCACATCCGCCTCTCCTGCCACCGCC
>CAYYGF010000233.1:0-2308 GCA_964471315.1 uncultured Oscillospiraceae bacterium
ACGTTGGCAGGAGTGGAGGCGGGGAAGGACATGACCTTTCCCTTTTCGTAGTGGCTGGGATAGCCGCCGGAGGCCAGAATGACGCAGGCGGCGGCGCCGTCGGACCACTCGACTTCCAGGTTCGCCAAAGTCTCATTTTCCACGGCCTGCATGACGGTCAGCAGGTCGGTTTTCAGAAGGGGAAGCACCACCTGGGTCTCGGGGTCGCCGAAGCGGCAGTTGTATTCAATGACCTTGGGGCCCTTGGGGGTCAGCATCAGGCCGAAGTACAGGCAGCCGGTAAAGGTCCGGCCCTCGGCGTTCATGGCGCGGATGGTGGGCAGGAAAATCTCAGCCATGCACTGCTTGGCCACTGCCTCGGTGTAATAGGGATTGGGAGCCACGGTACCCATGCCGCCGGTATTCAGGCCGGTGTCTCCGTCCCCTGCCCGCTTGTGATCCATGGAGGACACCATGGGCTTGACCACTTTTCCGTCAGTGAAGGACAGAACGGACACCTCCGGCCCGGTGAGGAATTCCTCAATGACGATGTGGTCGCCGGATTTGCCGAAAATGTGGCCCTCCATCATGTCCCGGACGGCGGCCTTGGCCTCGTCCCGGGTACCCGCAATGATGACGCCCTTGCCCAGGGCCAGGCCGTCGGCCTTGATAACCGTGGGAATGGGGGCTGTGTCCAGATAGGTCAGCGCCGCGTCCATATCGTCAAAGACTTCATAACGGGCGGTGGGAATGCCGTATTTCTTCATCAGATTCTTGGAGAACACCTTGCTGCCCTCGATGATGGCGGCGTTTGCCCGGGGGCCAAAGCAGGGAATGCCCTTTTCTTCCAGGGCATCCACGCAGCCCAGAACCAGAGGATCGTCCGGGGCCACCACGGCGTAATCGATGGCATTCTCCACGGCAAAGGCCACGATTTTTTCAATATCGGTCGCCCCGATGGGGACGCAGACAGCGTCCGCGGCAATGCCGCCGTTGCCGGGCAGGGCAAAGATTTCGGTGACTTCGGGATTCTTTTTCAGGCAGCGGATAATGGCGTGCTCCCGCCCGCCGCCGCCGACAACCATAAGTTTCATTGATCAAAAACCTCCCAGTAGATTGCGTTGACAGTTGACAATTTGTATCCCTACTGTCCACTGTCAACGGAAATTAGTGATGGAACAGCCGCATGCCGGTGAAAGCCATGACCATGTTGTTCTTATCGCACTCCTCGATCACCAGATCATCCCGGATGGAGCCGCCGGGTTCCGCGATGTAGCTGACGCCGGAGGCCTTGGCCCGCTTGATGTTGTCGGCGAAGGGGAAGAAGGCATCGGAACCCAGGGACACGCCGGAGATGGCGCTTAAGTAGGCCCGCTTGTCCTCCTCGGTCAGCCGTTCGGGCTGGCGGGTGAAGTAATTCTGCCAGATGCCCTCCGCGCAGACATCTTCCTCGTTGCCGTTGATATAGCCGTCGATGACGTTGTCCCGGTTGGGGCGGCCCAGATCCTCCCGGAAAGGCAGCGCCAGGGTCTTGGGATGCATCCGCAGGAAGAAGGTGTCGGCCTTGGAGCCAGCCAGCCGGGTGCAATGGATCCGGGACTGCTGGCCCGCGCCAACACCGATGGCCTGCCCGTCATAGGCAAAGCATACGGAGTTAGACTGGGTGTATTTCAAGGTAATCAGCGCCACGATCAGATCGATCTTGGCAGATTCGGGCAGGTCTTTGTTCTGAGTGACGATGTTGGTAAGCAGCTCCGGGCCGATCTTAAAGTTGTTCCGGCCCTGCTGGAAGGTGATGCCGAACACCTGCTTGGTCTCCTGCTCGACAGGGACGTAGCCGGGATCGATGGCGACCACGTTGTAGTTGCCCTTGCGCTTGGTCTTCAGAATGGCCAGGGCCTCGTCGGTGTAGCCGGGGGCGATGACGCCATCGGAAACCTCCCGGGCAATCAGCTTGGCGGTGGTGGCATCGCACACATCGCTTAGGGCCACCCAGTCGCCAAAGGAGCACATCCGGTCAGTGCCCCGGGCCCGGGCGTAGGCGCAGGCCAGAGGGCTATCGTCCAGCTCGGGCACATCGTCCACAAAGCAGGCCTTTTTCAGATTCTCCGGCAGCACCTTGCCCACGGCGGCGGAGGTGGGAGAAACATGCTTAAAGGAGGTGACCGCCACCATGCCGGTGGCTTCTTTCAATTCCTTCACCAACTGCCAGGAGTTCAAGGCGTCCAGGAAGTTGATATAGCCGGGGCGGCCATTGAGAATGGTGATGGGCAGGTCAGAACCATCGGCCATATAAATGCGGGAAGGCTTCTGGTTCGGGTTACATCCG
>CAYYGF010000234.1:0-2235 GCA_964471315.1 uncultured Oscillospiraceae bacterium
TCCGCTACGGCATCGGCGAGACACTGGTGCATTACACCGACACCATGGAGCTGGAACCCTGGCTGGCAAAGTCCTGGGAAAATGATGGGGCTTGCACCTGGACCATTACCCTACAGGACAACGTCACCTTCCAGAGTGGTCGGAAGATGGACGGCGCGGCAGTCAAGCAGTGCCTTGACCATTTACTTGCAAACCACGACCGCGCTCCCAGCGACACCAAGATCATTGATGTCAAGGCAGACGGTCAGGTGCTGACGATTACCACCAGCGAACCCAACCCCGCCCTCATGAACTATCTGGGCGATCCCTACGGCTGCATCATCGATGTGGACGCCAGCGATTTTGAAACCGGCATCGTTGCCGGCACCGGCCCCTATATGGTGGTGGACATGGTCACCGACGATCACCTGACGCTGACCAAGAACACGAATTACTGGAACGGCACCCCCAAGATCGACGAGCTGACCATCCGCACCCTCAGTAACGGCGACACCCTGTCCGCCGCTTTGCAGGCCGGCGACATTGATGCCGCCTACGGCATGGCATACGAGGCTTACCCCAATTTTGAAAACGGCGATTATCAGTTCTCCTCCATTCAGACCTCCCGGGCCTTCTTCGGCTCCATGAACATGACCAGCCCCATCATTCAGGACGCGGCCGTTCGGAAAGCCATTGCCATGGGCATCAACAAGGAAGGCTTCGTGGCGACCCTGCTGGATGGTCACGGCGTTCCCGGCAACGGCGCTTTCCCCAACGGCTTCTCCTCTTTCGGCGGTGAGAAGGTCACAACGGAAACCTACGATCCCGAAGGGGCCAAAGCGGTTCTGGAAAAAGCCGGCTGGGTGGACACCGACGGCGACGGCATCCGGGAGAAGGACGGCGTGAAGCTGACCATACGGTGGCTGACCTATCCCAGCCGTCAGGAGCTGCCCCTGCTGGCCGAATCCGTACAGGCGTCCCTGAAAGAGATCGGCATGGATGTGGACATCAACTGCACCGCTTCTCGCCGGGAGTTCCTGGCCGACATGACCAGCTGGGATATCTACGCCTCAGCCTTGGTCACCGCCCCCTCCGGTGATCCCCAGTATTTCTTCACCACCAGCTGCCTGCCCGGCATGAGCTACAACTTTGGTGCCTATGAAAACAAGGAAGTCAGCGCTATGATCGAAGAACTGTCCACCGAGTTCGACATCGCCAAACGGGGTGAGCTGGCTGTACGCCTACAGCAGGCGATTCTCGATGACAACGCCTATGTGTTCTGCTCCTTCCTGGAGATGAACATGATTTCCAAGGCAAATGTTACGGGCTACACCGCCCACGCCTGTGACTACTATCAGGTCACCGCGGATTTGGATATCAACTAAGCAAAACACACGCCCCGGTTCAAAGCGAATCGGGGCGTATCCTGTTTTGGGCGTTATTGCGTTACATCCTCCGCTTCCACAAACAGGTTCGTCACCTGAATGGGAATAGGCAGCCTGCTCATTTTTGCCGCGTCAAACACATATTCCAGCATATCTGCGCAGCAGCTTTTCTCCCTCTTCACCACAGTTACGCTGGCAATGTCATTGTGGGAGAATATCTTTTCCAGCTTGGTGGTGATGTCAAAGTCAGCAACCGGGCAGCACAGAAGCGGCACCTTGCCTTTTGCGATTTTTTCGTGGAAGGTGGGACAGGCAAAGGCGCTGCAATCCGCCGCGATCAACAGATGGGCACAATGAAAATAGGGCGACACCTCCGGTACCTGCCAGAGCTTGATGGGCCACTGAGGAAGGTCGCTGGTCTTATCGTCAAACATCCGCTCGTCGAAATTATCGAAGTGCTTCCATGGATTAAAATCATGTCCAATCATCGCGCATCCTCCCAGCCATTCAATTTACAAACACGCCCAGATCTTCCAGACAGTCTGCCAGCTGCTCTACATTCAGCGACGTATCAATGAGCAATTCCTTTTTTGCCATTTGCACTGATGCGCCGTGGATGCCGCTGATGCGCATCATCGCACTTTCCAGACAGGACTCGCAGTCATCACAGTTCACGCGGCTTTTGCAGGTCTGGCAGGCCATATAGGTGATTGGAAGGGTATAGGTCATGGGATTTCCTCCTTGCGTGTGAGCGGATAGAGGAGTACCACATTTTTATAGCCCTGAGAAGTTGGAATTTCTCAGAGCTTTCTTGCATTTGGGGATATATTGACTTCAATTTATACTTTGCGGTACAATCGACATTTCAATC
>CAYYGF010000235.1:0-2201 GCA_964471315.1 uncultured Oscillospiraceae bacterium
CTTCTGCCGTTCGCCGCCGGACAGCTCGTCCACATTCCGGCTGGCAAAGTCCTGCAGACCCATATCGGCAATGATTTTCTCCACAGCCACATAATCGTCATGGCTGGCTTTCAGGCCGAAGTAAGACACCCGACCCATGAGGATGGAATCAAACACACTCAGCGCACCGAACTGAATGTCCTGGGGCACATAGGCAATCCGCCGCGCCCGCTCCCGCCGGGGCATTTTCAGAAGATTCTCCCCGTCAAAGGAAATCGAGCCGCTTTCCGGGGTGTTGATGCCAAGGATAGTCTTAAATAAGGTCGTCTTGCCGGAGCCGTTCTTTCCCAGCAGGATTCCGATTTCCCCGGCTCCCAGCCCCAGAGAAGCGCCATTCAGAACAGGCTTTCCGTTTTTGCTGTAACGGAAGAAAAGATTTTCACATTTCAGCATCGGCGGTTCTCCTTTCGGGAGAAGATGATGGCGATAAAGAAGGGGGCACCCAGCAGGGATGTGATGGCTCCCACCGGCAGAGCGGAGCCGCCGCCCATGCTTCTGGACAGGGTGTCCGCCAGCAGAAGCAGCAGACTGCCGCTCATGCAGGACACGGGAATGGTGACCCGGTGATCCTGACCCAGCAGCCTTTTCGTCACATGGGGACAGATGATACCCACAAACCCGATGATACCGAGGAAGGATACGCACACCGCCGTGATGACGGAAGCCAGCAAAAGGGAGAGGAAGCGTAAGCCCTCCACGTGGATTCCCATGGTCTTAGCGGTCGCCTCCCCACTGAGCAGAGCATTATACCGCCATGCCATCAGCAGGAAGAAAACAAACCCCAGCGCAACCACTGCAAGCATGATACCGTCCGTGCGGTAGGTCGCCCGTCCCAGATCGCCAAAGTTCCAGATCACAGCGGCGGAAAGTCCCACATCTGTGGCGTAAAACTGCAAAATGGTGGTTGCCGCCGTCCAGACGGAGCCGATTGCCATGCCGGACAGTACAACCACGTTGGGCGAGAAGGAGCGGACCGTGCAAAGACCCAGGATCAGCAGAATGGACACCGTGGAGAACACAAAGGCCATCAGGCTGGTGGCATAGGGGTTGGCTCCCACGTCGAAGCTCCTCAGGTTGTTGCCTGTGGACAGGAAGCCCCCGGCAAAGGCGATGATGGACAGGTTCGCGCCGAACACCGCCGCATTGGAAACACCCAGCGTAGAGGGCGATGCCATAGCATTGTTCAGCGTGGTCTGCATGATGAGGCCCGAGATAGAAAGCCCCGCCCCGGCAATGATCGCCGCCAGCACCCGGGGCACCCGGATATTCCAAATGATTCTGGTCTGGGAAGGCGTTCCTTTTCCGGCAAAGGCATTCATGGCATCCCGGAAGCTCAGATTGGATGAGCCGACAAACAGGCATCCAATCCCCAGCACCGCCACGGCAATGGCCATTGTGAGGATGATAACGGTATTTCGTTTTCTTTTCTTTTGGAGCTCCTGAATTCGATTCATTGGAAAAACTCTCCGTGGGTTCATTTCTGTCAATACGGCTATTATAGAGTATCCGAAACGCTTTCGGAAGCCCCCTGGGGGGATAAGATTCTGCAAATCTTTCCGATATATTTCTGTGATCTGTATACCTGTTTCAAAAGCGCAATTCGATGTAATTCCGCCGTTACTTCGCAATATATTACTGTGAAAGCTCCGCATTCACAGTAATATTTCAAATAAATGCCAGCACCTCTGCGCAGAGCATGGGCGAATCGCGTTTTCGCTGGTCTCCAGTTTGGTGCACAGTTGATGCTGGAACGACAGAATACCAAAGAAGAATAATCTCTCTGCAAAAGAAAAAACCGTACTCGCTCCACCAAGTACGGCTATTTCTATGGGATTGGAAATCACTTTAGACACTTTTGAAATCACGAATGAATCATATCAGAGAAATAGATTTTTCGGAAGCCCCCTGGGGGGATGGAAAATTCTACGTCTTACCGTTCGGGCAAGGGGGATAGGGCACAAATCAGGCGATGTTTTTGGAAAAATGCACAAAGTTTTACGGTATTCGGTTACTTGAAAGCTGTTTTGTAAGGATTTTTCGTGGATATTTTGTAAAATCTCCACAAAAATAACCCCGACATGGGGATGCCATAGCTGTCCGGAGCCATCCCCCCAGGGGGCTTCCGTGATGCAGTCCGCTGTGGTAATATAAAGCCATCGGTT
>CAYYGF010000236.1:0-2172 GCA_964471315.1 uncultured Oscillospiraceae bacterium
ACTCAGCAAAAGGAAAACACCGCACTATTTGGGGAAGTAGTGTGGTGTTTTTCTCAAAGACCCCAGGAGGAGAATTTTATGACCTATACCCTTCCAATCACCTATATGGCCTGCCAGACCTGCAAAAGCCGTGTGAACTGTGATGACTGCGAGTCCTGTCTGGAAAGTGCGATGATGCGTATCAGCGGCATCCACGGTGCATCAGTGCAAATGGCAAAAAAGGAATTGCTTATTGATACATCGCTGAATGTAGAGCAGCTGGCAGACTGTCTGGAAGATCTGGGCGTGTTTGTAAATTGAATGGCTGGGAGGATGCGCAATGATTGGACGTGATTTTAATCCATGGAAGCACTTCGATAATTACGATGAGCGGATGTTTGACGATAAGACCAGTGACCTTCCTCAGTGGCCCATCAAGCTCTGGCAGGTACCGGCGGTGTCTCCCTATTTTCACTTTGCCCATCTGTTAATCGCGGCGGATTGCAGCGCCTTTGCCTGTCCCACCTTCCACGAAAAAATAGCGAAGGGCAAGGTGCCGCTGCTCTGCTGCCCGGCTGCTGACTTTGACATTACCACCAAGCTGGAAAAGATATTCTCCCACAATGACATTGCCAGTGTGACCGTTGTGAAGATGGAGAAAAGCTGCTGCGCAGATATGCTGGAATATGTGTTTGAAGCGGCAAGAATGAGCAGACTGCCCATTCCCATTCAGGTGACGAACCTGTTTGTGGATGCCGAGGATGTAACGGAATAACGCCCCAAAAGATTACCCGCCCCGATTCGCTTTGAACCGGGGCGGGTGTTTTGTTTAGTTGATATCCAAATCAGCGGTGACCTGATAGTAGTCACAGGCGTGGGCGGTATAACCCGTCACATTGCTCTTGGAAATCATGTTCATTTGCAGGAAGGAGCAGAAGACATAGGCGTTGTCATCGAGAATCGCCTGCTGTAGGCGTACAGCCAGCTCGCCCCGCTTGGCGGTGTCGAACTCTGTGGACAGTTCTTCGATCATGGCGCTGACTTCTTCGTTTTCATAGGCGCCAAAGTTGTAGCTCATGCCGGGCAGGCAGCTGGTGGTGAAGAAATACTGAGGATCGCCGGAGGGGGCGGTGACCAGAGCGGAGGCATAAATATCCCAGCTGGTCATATCAGCAAGGAACTCCCGGCGGTTTGCGGTACAGTTGATGTCTACCTCAATGCCGATTTCCTTAAGGCTTGCCTGTGCGGATTCGGCCAGTAGGGGCAGCTCCTGGCGGCTGGGATAGGTCAGCCAGCGAATGGTCAGCTTCACGCCGTCCTTTTCCCGGATGCCGTCGCCGTCGGAGTCCACCCAGCCGGCTTTTTCCAGAACCGCCTTGGCTCCTTCGGGATCGTAGGTTTCCGTCGTGACCTTCTCACCGCCGAAAGAGGAGAAGCCATTGGGGAACGCGCCATTGCCGGGGACGCCGTGACCATCCAGCAGGGTCGCCACGAAGCCTTCCTTGTTGATGCCCATGGCAATGGCTTTCCGAACGGCCGCGTCCTGAATGATGGGGCTGGTCATGTTCATGGAGCCGAAGAAGGCCCGGGAGGTCTGAATGGAGGAGAACTGATAATCGCCGTTTTCAAAATTGGGGTAAGCCTCGTATGCCATGCCGTAGGCGGCATCAATGTCGCCGGCCTGCAAAGCGGCGGACAGGGTGTCGCCGTTACTGAGGGTGCGGATGGTCAGCTCGTCGATCTTGGGGGTGCCGTTCCAGTAATTCGTGTTCTTGGTCAGCGTCAGGTGATCGTCGGTGACCATGTCCACCACCACATAGGGGCCGGTGCCGGCAACGATGCCGGTTTCAAAGTCGCTGGCGTCCACATCGATGATGCAGCCGTAGGGGTCGCCCAGATAGTTCATGAGGGCGGGGTTGGGTTCGCTGGTGGTGATCGTCAGCACCTGACCGTCTGCCTTGACGTCTATGATCTTGGTGTCGCTGGGGGCACGGTCGTGGACTTCGATCAGGTGATCCAGGCACTGCTTGACAGCCGCGCCGTCCATCTTCCGTCCGCTGGAGAAGGTGACGTTGTCCTGCAAGGTAATGGTCCAGGTGCAGTTGCCGTCGCTGCTCCATTCCTTTGCCAGCCAGGGCTCCAGCTCCATGGTGTCGGTGTAATGCACCAGTGTCTCGCCGATGCCGTAGCGGA
>CAYYGF010000237.1:0-2161 GCA_964471315.1 uncultured Oscillospiraceae bacterium
CGCCGATGCCCTGAATCTTGTGGGCGCCGGGGGTGCCCTTGCTCAGCACCGGGGAACCGGCAGGCTCCACGGCAACAACCTTGACGTTGGGGTTCTGGCTCTTGAGGTACTCGCCCACGCCGGTGATGGTGCCGCCGGTGCCAACGCCTGCCACAAAGATGTCCACCTTTCCATCGGTATCCTCCCAGATTTCCGGGCCGGTGGTTGCCCGGTGAACGGCGGGATTAGCGGGATTGACAAACTGACCGGGGATGAAGCTATTGGGAATCTCCTTCGCCAGCTCGTCGGCCTTGGCGATGGCGCCCTTCATGCCCTTGGCGCCTTCTGTCAGCACCAGCTCCGCGCCGTAGGCCTTCATCAGCTGGCGGCGCTCCACGCTCATGGTCTCGGGCATGACGATGATGATGCGGTAGCCCCGGGCGGCGGCTACGGAGGCCAGGCCGATGCCGGTGTTGCCGGAGGTGGGCTCGATGATGACGCTGCCGGGCTTCAGCTTTCCGCTGGCCTCCGCGTCATCGATCATGGCCTTGGCGATGCGGTCCTTCACGGAGCCGGCGGGGTTGAAGTATTCCAGCTTGGCAAGAATGGTTGCTTCCAGGCCCTGCTCTTTTTCAATATGGGTCAGCTCCAGCAGCGGGGTCTTTCCAATCAGCTGATCAGCGGATGTATAAATCTTAGACATAATAAGTTCCTCCTGATAATCATGATTTTACGGCTTAGGAAACAGGGAAGGCTCCAGCCAACATCGGAAGAATGGGTCGTTGTTCTTCATTTCATTTCCTACTTTCTTACTAGGAATAAATGGATTATATCTCAGACAAATCCATTTGTCAATAGGTATCATCAAAAAAATCCACTTGATTTCCTATAAACCTTTGTGTATAATAGGATTTAAGAAAGCGATATGCAGGAGGACAAACCATGTTGATTTCCACAAAAGGCCGTTATGCCCTTCGAGTGATGATTGATTTGGCGGAGCACCGGTCAGAAGAATTCATTTCCCTGCGGGAGATTGCCATTCGGCAGGAGATTTCCGAGAAATATTTAGAGAGCATCATCCGAATGCTGGTCAAGGCAAAGGTTGTGGAGAGCCTGCGGGGGAAGGGCGGCGGTTACCGGCTGAAAAAAGCGCCGGAGGAATATACCGCCGACAGCATTCTGCGCCTGACCGAGGAATCCCTGGCTCCGGTAGCCTGCCTGGAAGCGGATACGGATGCCTGCCCCCGGGCGGCCCGATGCAAAACCCTGCCGCTGTGGCAGGGATTGGATCAGGCGATTCACGCTTATTTGAATCGTGTGACCATTGCCGACCTGATGGAGCAGGGGGCGGCAGGGGACGATTATGTGATATAAAAGGCCTTGCATTTTTTCAAGATGCTGGTAAGATAGAAGCAATACGGGACAAGGAGGCGTAAAGGTGTATCCTCTGGTATTTCAAACGGATTTCGGCTTGGTGGATGGCGCGGTTTCCGCCATGTACGGCGTGGCCTACAGCGTGTGTCCCGAGCTGAAAATGCACGATCTAACCCATGAAATCACCCCCTACAGCGTATGGGAGGCAAGCTACCGGCTGATTCAGACGGTTGCCTATTGGCCGGACAGCACGGTGTTTGTCTCCGTGGTGGACCCTGGGGTGGGTTCTGAGCGGAAAAGCGTGGTGGTAAAAACCGCTTCCGGGAAATACATCGTCACCCCGGACAATGGAACTCTGACCCACATTCTCCGGCTGGACGGGGTGGAAGCCGCCCGGGAGATTGACGAACAGGTGAACCGCCTGCCCAATTCCGGCGAGAGCTACACCTTCTATGGGCGGGATGTGTACGCTTATACCGGCGCAAGGCTGGCCAGCGGCGCCATTTCCTTTGAAGAGGTTGGCCCGGAGGTGCCGGTGGACAGTCTGGTGCGGCTTCCCATTGTGGAGCCCTATCAGGACGGGGACAGCGTGTGCGGTACCATCGACGTGCTGGACGTGCGCTTCGGCAGCCTGTGGACGAACATTCCCGCAGCTTTATTCCGGGAAACCGGTGCCGTCTGCGGGGACCGGCTGAGCATCACCATCGAGGATGATACCCGGACGGTCTATCGGAACATCGTCACCTATACCCACAGCTTCGCGGATGTGTATGTGGGGGAAACGCTGGTGTATATCAACAGTCTGAAC
>CAYYGF010000238.1:0-2124 GCA_964471315.1 uncultured Oscillospiraceae bacterium
CATCACCCACCGCTGGGCCACCCAGGACTGCATGAGCCTGGACGGCATTCCCTATATTGGCCGCTACAGCGCCCGGACGCCGAATCTGTATGTGGCCACCGGCTTTAATAAGTGGGGCATGACCTCCTCCATGGCGGCGGCCCAGATTCTGACAGACTTAATTACCGGAAAAGAAAGCCCCTATGCACAGGTATTCTCCCCTTCCCGGAGCATGCTGCATCCTCAGCTTGGTGCCAACGCCCTGGAGGCTGGGAAAAACCTGCTCACCTTCTCCCGCAAGCGCTGCCCCCACATGGGCTGCGCCCTGCAATGGAACCCCCAGGAGCATAGCTGGGACTGCCCCTGCCATGGGTCCCGGTTTACAGAGGATGGGAAGCTGCTGGACAATCCGGCTACAGGGGATCTGAAACAAGAGTAACCGCAAAAGCGCCGCCCTTTTCCGAGGGCGGCGCTTTCATATTCTCAAAATTTACACAGCATGGCCCTTGCGGCGGATGGCATCCACCACGAAGTCCACGTTTTCCTCGCAGACGGCCTTATCGGGGGCCTCCACCATGACCCGGATCACCGGCTCCGTGCCGGATTCCCGAACCAGAATGCGGCCGGTGTCGCCCAGCTTGGCGGCCACTTCGGAAACGGCGGCCTGCACATCGGGATCGGCCTGGGCGGCGGCCTTATCGGCAACCCGGATGTTTTTCAGCACCTGGGGATAGAAGGTGAAGCCCTCGCACAGCTGGCTAAGCTTCTTCTTCTTGGCCAGCATGACCTCCATGATCTTCAGAGAGGTGAGGATGCCGTCGCCGGTGGAGGCGTACTTGGAGAAGATGATGTGGCCGCTCTGCTCACCGCCGATACGGCAGCCGTTGGCCATCATGTATTCATAGACGTACTTGTCGCCCACCTTGGTCTTGGCGTAGTCGATGCCCAGCTCATCAAAGGCCTTGTACAGGCCAAAGTTGGACATGACGGTGGTGACAACGGTGTTCATCAAGAGCTTGCCACGCTCCTTCAGATACTTGCCGTAGATGTACAGGATATGGTCGCCAGTGACCACGTTGCCCTTTTCATCCACGCACATGCACCGGTCGGCGTCGCCGTCATAGGCAAAGCCCACATCCAGACCGTTTTCCACCACATAGCGCTGGAGCACCTCAATGTGGGTGGAGCCGGCGTCCTTGTTGATGTTGTAGCCGTCAGGCTCGGCGTTGATGACGTAGGTCTTGGCGCCCAGGGCATCAAACACGGACTTGGCAATGTTCCAGGAGGAACCGTTGGCGCAGTCCAGGCCCACCTTCATTCCCTTGAAGGAATACATGCCCAGGGAAATCAAATAGCCGATGTAGCGGTTACGTCCCGCCACATGGTCCACGGTGCGGCCGATCTGATCCCGCTTGGCCAGGGGCAGCTCCTCCCAAACCTTGCCGAAGGCCTCCAGGTGGCCGTCCAGGTAATCCTCCACCAGGGTGATCACGCTCTCGTCCATCTTCTCGCCGAAGCCGTTGATCAGCTTGATGCCATTGTCATAGTAAGGATTGTGGCTGGCAGAAATCATGATGCCGCACTCAAAGCCCTCAGTCCGGGCCACATAGGCAACAGACGGGGTGGTGGTAACGTGCAGCAGGTAAGCGTCCGCGCCGGAGGCCACCAGGCCGCCCACCAGGCTGTACTCAAACATGTAGCTACTGCGGCGGGTATCCTTGCCGATGACGATCCGGGCCGGGCCATCGGTGCCGCTGCGGCGGCGCAGCTGGGTGTAGTACCAGCCCAGGAAACGTCCAACCTTGTAGGCGTGATCCGCAGTCAGATTGCAGTTGGCCTCACCACGGAAGCCGTCAGTTCCAAAATATTTTCCCACGAAATAAACTCCTTTCAAAAGCGCACCCATTGGTGCCGTTGGATTTCCGGCGGGGCAAGCCCCGCATTACCGTTTTGCCACAACCACGCCGCCGGTTTTCCAGATGCTGTTGGCAGGCACCACACCCCGTACGCAGGAGGTGGGATAGATATTGGTATGAGGGCCGATGACGGTGCCGGGGTTCAGCACGCTGTTGCAGCCCACTTCCACGTAATCTCCCCGCATGGCGCCGAACTGTTTCAGCCCGGTGGGGATCAGCTCTGCCCCAT
>CAYYGF010000239.1:0-2122 GCA_964471315.1 uncultured Oscillospiraceae bacterium
GTATTACCATCACCTCCGCTGCTACCACCTGTTTCTGGAGAGGCTGCCGTCTGAACATCATCGATACCCCGGGCCACGTGGACTTCACCGTTGAGGTGGAGCGCTCGTTGCGTGTGCTGGACGGTGCTGTTACCGTTCTGTGCGCCAAGGGCGGCGTGGAGCCCCAGACTGAGACCGTCTGGCGTCAGGCCGATGAGTACAAAGTCCCCCGGATGATCTATGTCAACAAGATGGACATCATGGGCGCCGACTTCTTTCGGGTCATGCAGATGATCGACGAGCGGCTGAAGTGCAACGCCGTCGCCATCCAGCTGCCCATCGGCTCCGAGACCTTCTTCAAGGGCAATATCGACCTGATCACCATGAAGGCCAATGTCTTCTATGATGAGCTGGGTAAGGATGTCCGCGTGGAGGAGATCCCCGAGGATATGGTGGATCTGGCCAACGAGTATCATGAGAAACTGATGGACGCCGTCTCCGTCTTTGACGATGACATCGCTATGATGTATCTGGAAGGCGAAGAAGTTCCCGTGGACATGATCAAGAAGGTTATCCGCAAGGCGACCATCGCCAACGAGATGGTGCCCGTGGTCTGCGGCACCTCCTACAAGAACAAGGGTGTTCAGGAACTGCTGGACGCTGTGGTCGACTATATGCCCAGCCCCCTGGACAAGAAGGGCATCAAGGGTGTCAACCCCGAGACCGAGGAAGAGGACTTCCGTCCCGCTTCCGATGAGGCGCCCTTCTCCGCTCTGGCCTTTAAGATTGCGACCGACCCCTATGTTGGTAAGTTGTGCTACTTCCGTGTCTACTCCGGCACCCTGGAGAAGGGCACCTCTGTGCTGAACTGCACCAAGGGCGTGAAGGAGCGTATGGGTCGTATTCTGCAGATGCACGCCAACCACCGGGAAGATATCGACATGGTTTACGCCGGCGATATCGCCGCCGTCGTGGGTGTGAAGAACACCACCACCGGCGACACCCTGTGTGATGAGGAGCATCCCATCATTCTGGAGTCCATGGTCTTCCCCGAGCCCGTTATCCGCGTGGCCATCGAGCCCAAGACCAAGGCCGGCCAGGAGAAGATGGGCATTGCCTTGAGCAAGCTGGCGGAAGAGGATCCCACCTTCCGGACCTACACCGACCAGGAGACCGGCCAGACTATCATCGCCGGCATGGGTGAGCTGCATCTGGAGATTATCGTGGACCGTCTGCTCCGCGAGTTCAAGGTGGAGGCCAATGTCGGCGCTCCCCAGGTTGCCTACAAGGAGACCATCCGCAAGAGCGTGGAGCAGGAGACCAAGTACGCCCGTCAGTCTGGTGGTAAGGGCCAGTACGGCCATGTCAAGATCCGCGTCGAGCCCAACGAGCCCGGCAAGGGTTACGAGTTCATCAACGCCGTCGTGGGCGGTGCCATCCCCAAGGAGTATATCCCCGCTGTTGACGCTGGTATTCAGGGCGCCATGCAGGCCGGCGTGATGGCGGGCTTCCCCGTGGTGGACGTGAAGGTCACCCTGTATGATGGCTCTTATCACGAAGTCGACTCCTCCGAAATGGCCTTTAAGATCGCCGGTTCCATGGCGTTCAAGGAAGCCTGCCGGAAGGCCAACCCCACCATCCTGGAGCCCATCATGAAGGTTGCTGTCACCGTGCCCGACGACTACATGGGCGTTGTCATCGGCGACATCACTGCCCGCCGGGGCAACATCCTGGGCCAGATCACCCGCACCGGCAGCGTCCAGGTGGATGCCAACGTGCCTCTGGCGGAGATGTTCGGCTACGCTACCGATCTGCGCTCCAAGACGCAGGGCCGCGGCAACTACTCCATGGAGCCCAGCCACTACTCTGAGCTGCCCAAGTCCAAGGCCGAAGAGATCATCAAGGCCCGGGGCAAGGAGTAATTCGGAATTTTTCATAGGGGAAACCCCGGTTTCCCCTAAAAGATACGAATTATTTCCGGCGAAAGTAAAAATTTCTCTTGTGTTTCCGTGCATTTTGTAGTATGATATAACCGATGTGCGGAGACGCACGAACATAAGTTGTTTTAAAAATTTATTTTAACAATCATAACAGGAGGAATATTTCAAATGGCAAAGCAGAAGTTTGAAAGAAATAAGCCCCA
>CAYYGF010000240.1:0-2098 GCA_964471315.1 uncultured Oscillospiraceae bacterium
TGGCACCCAGGCGGGTAGCCTGCTGCATGGCCTTCTTCATGGCCCGGCGGAAGGAAATACGCTTCTCCAGCTGTTGGGCGATGTTCTCGGCAACCAGCTGGGCGTTCAAGTCAGGAGAGCGAACCTCAACGATGTTCAAGTTCACGCTCTTGCCCAGCTTCTCTTCCATTTCCTTGCGCAGGTTCTCGATCTCAGCGCCGGCCTTACCGATGACCACGCCGGGACGGGAACACCACAGGTTGATCTTGACCTTGCCGTTAGAACGCTCGATCTCGATCTTAGCGACGCCAGCGGCGTACAGCTTGTTCTTCAGATACTTACGGATGTTGTAATCCTCGACCACCAGGTCGCCGACCTTGTCCTCCCGGGCATACCAGCGGGAGTCCCAGTCCTTGATTACACCAACACGCAGTCCATGGGGATTAACTTTCTGTCCCATAGCTACCTCCTGATTAAGCCTTCTCGCTCACACCGATGGTGATGTGAGTGGTTCTCTTGTTGATCCGAACGAAACCACGGCGGGACGCGATGCGGCCACGCTTCAGGATGGGGCCGGGGTTCGCAATGACGGTGGAAACGTACAGGTTGTCAGCGTTCATGCCGTTGTTGTGCTCAGCGTTGGCAACAGCGCTCTTCAGCAGCTTGGCCATGGGCTCACAGGCTGCCTTGGAGGTCTGGCTCAGCAGGGCGGCGGCGGACTTGACGTCCTTGCCGCGGATCATATCACAAACCAGCTTGACCTTGCGAGGAGACATACGGACGAATTTAACATGTGCAAATGCTTCCATTTTCGTACCTCCTTACTTGCTGTTTGCGGTCTTGCTGCCGGAGTGGCCCCGGAAGGTCCGGGTGGGGACGAACTCGCCCAGCTTGTGGCCGACCATATCCTCAGTGATATAGACGGGAACATGCTTGCGGCCGTCATGGACAGCGATGGTGTGACCGACGAAGGAGGGGAAGATGGTGGAAGAACGGGACCAGGTCTTCAGAACCTTCTTGTCACCGGCCTTGTTCAGCTCCTCGACGCGCTTGTACAGTTCAGGAGCGACGAAAGGGCCCTTTTTGATGCTTCTGCTCATTTCATTTCCTCCTTACTTGCTGTTTCTGCGCTTGACGATGAACTTGTTGGAAGCGTTCTTCGTCTTACGAGTCTTGTAACCCAGTGCGGGCTTGCCCCAGGGAGTCACAGGGCCGGGACGGCCGACAGGAGCGCGGCCTTCGCCGCCGCCGTGGGGATGGTCATTGGGGTTCATAACGGAGCCGCGGACGGTGGGACGGACGCCCATGTGGCGCTTCCGGCCGGCCTTGCCCAGATGGACGTTCTCATGGTCCAGATTGCCCACCTGACCGATGCAGGCAGTGCAGTTGGTTCGGACGTAACGAACTTCGCCGGAGGGCAGACGGATCTGCGCCAGCTCGCCTTCCTTGGCCATCAGCTGGGCAGCGGCACCAGCGCTGCGAACCAGCTGGGCGCCGTGGCCGGGCTGCAGCTCCACGTTGTGGATCACAGTACCGACAGGGATGTTGGCGATGGGCAGGCAGTTGCCAGGCTTGATGTCAGCAGCGGCGGAAGCCACGACCTGGTCGCCGGCCTTCAGACCGTAGGGAGCCAGGATGTAAGACAGGGTCTCGTCCTCGTACTTGATCAGCGCGATATAAGCGGAGCGGTTGGGATCGTACTCGATGCGCTGCACAGTAGCCGGCATATCGGTCTTGAGGCGCTTGAAGTCGATCACGCGGTACTTCCGCTTGTTGCCGCCGCCATGATGGCGGACAGTGATGTGGCCATAGCTGTTGCGACCGGCATGCTTCTTTAGGGTCTCAACCAGGCTACGCTCAGGTTTTGCCTTCTTGTCCACGCCGTCGAAGCCGGAAACAGTCATGTTGCGGCGGGCGGGGGTGTAAGGCTTAAAAGTCTTAATTGCCATTTGCGTTTCTCTCCTTTATTGAGATTGGTTTAGACCATACCCTCGAACAGCTCGATGGTCTTGGAATCAGGGGCCAGGGTGACAATGGCCTTCTTGTACTCGGCGCGCTTGCCAGCGGGGTAAGCGCCGGTGCGCTTGACCTTGCCCTGCATACGGATGGTGTTGACCTT
>CAYYGF010000241.1:0-2006 GCA_964471315.1 uncultured Oscillospiraceae bacterium
TGCCACCTTCCCCAAAGGGGAAGGCTTTGGCTAGTGCGTTAAACTACAATTTGCCGCAGGTAACGAAACCGAGCAATACCCAGGGGTGTAGCGAATACCTCCCAGCCTGCGCACGTATTGTCCTCGGCGACTCGCCGCAAAATTACAATTTTGCATAGCAGTAACGATACCGAGCGGGTTAGGGCAGTAACGAATACCTCCCAGCTGGCGCACGTATTGACAGCGGCGGCACGCCGCCCGCTAGATCAGAAAGCCGCTTTCTACGCTCTCCCGTTTTTCCCCGCCGCCAAGCTGCCGCGTCACAGGCAGCATTTCATCGAGCCGACCCTCCAGCGCCTCCTTCAGCGCCAGCAGATCCTCCGCCGCTGCCACCCCTGCCAGACTCCGCAGCACCGGTTCCGAAACTCCCAGCTCCAGCGCCAGACCCAGCCGCACCACATTGTCCTCCAGCTCTTTGCGGTAGCGCCGTCCCAGCTCCGCCTCCTTCATCAGCACCCGGTATTCCCCCTGGGCGCCGAATTCCTCTGCCAGCTCCTTCAGCTTCCGCTTGCCGCCCAGGGCCTTCAGAACCCCCGCCTCCCGCTGGGCCGGCACCGCCACAAAGGAGAATTCGTAGGCGTCCATCGGCTCCTGCAAAATGGCGCAGCAAACCTGCCCCTCGTAGCTTTCGCCCTTGAGATGCCCGCAGGTGCCATACTCGCTGCCGCAGACGGAGCATACCGCCCTGCCCATGGCGCAGCCCACGGAAACCTCCTTCTTGATTCCCGCCTCAATGTCGGCAATGATCTCATCGTTGGCCCCGCCCCGGCGAATGTAGGCCCAGGCCTTGATGTAGCTTGTGCCCTTCTCCCGCACCACTTGCGTCTCAAAAATCCGGGCCACCTGATTCTCCGTACTCCACCTGTGATCCACGATGCCCGTCTTGCCGATAAACAGTTTGGCAAGCCCCGGCAGCGCCGCCTCGTCAAACCGTTCAAAATCCCGGTCGATCTGATCGTCACACAGCCGCAGGGAAAACACGTATACCTGCTCCCCATTCAGCCGCGCCTTGGCCAGCGCATTGATTGCCTCCAGCTGTACCGCGGTGGGAGTCCCGCTGCTTGCCGCCTGGGCCTCTTTTCTGATTTCCATACCCGTCTCCTCCTTTATTCTCGTCCCTCAGCCCGGCACTTTTCCGCCTGGGCACGGTACAGATCCGCCTGGGCCTCCTGGGTGATATCCTGCAAACTGATGTCGTCCCAAACAATCTCCACTCGGTTGTCCAAGCCCTCCAGGGCCAGGAAGGTCTGACAGATTTTCCGCATGGCAGGCTCTACCGTCCGCCGCAGCGCCCACAGCTCTGAGGTCAGCAGATCCGCCTGCTGGGTGCTCATCCGTTCCGTGGTACTCCAGTTCAGACCCAGAAGGAAGGGCGGCAGCCCGGTTTTTGCCACCAACTGCTCCAGAATCTGCCGTACCGGCACTTCCGAATCCAGGATTGGTGCTTCTCCGCCGATGACCTTGATCTGCACATCGCCAACAGCCACGAAATCCCGCACCGTGCCGTTTTTGCTGTCCTCCATGGCCTTGGCCCACTGCTCCGCCACGGCCCTGCCTCGCTCCTGAGCCGCCGCCGGATCCAGCTCCTCTCCTCCCTTGCAGGTCACACTGTAGCGGATATTACCCGCCCGTTCCCAGTTCACGCCGATGGTGTTATAGATTTTCAGCAGAATGTCCGCCAAAAACGGCATTCCCCGAAACATACTCACACCGTAAGGATGGGCAGGCTCCGGATGCATGGTGGTGAACAGCAGCAAATGCTGGTAAGGCAGAGGCCGCAGCAGTCCGTGGGCATCCCGGCCCCACAGCACCATGTCCAGGGCATTGTCCCCCTCCTCCACTTCCAGGGCCGTCACATCCCCCCAGCAAACCGCCCGCAGCTTCCCCCCGGCCACCACCAACTCTCCCACTGCCCGGCCATAGGTCAGCAGGCTGTCCAGATACCCGGAAAGAAAGCTGTCAATGCC
>CAYYGF010000242.1:0-1955 GCA_964471315.1 uncultured Oscillospiraceae bacterium
GAATTGCACCCGTTTTTTAGGACAGAATCCCTGTATAATGGAGGCAGAAACAAGACAGGGAGGTTGTGACGATGATTATCAAATTTCTGGAAGATTTGCTCCACTGGAACGAGGAGGAAGAAGTGCTGGACGCGGAATACGAACCCTTCCGGGATCAGCTGAGTCTGGCAGGGCTGAGCGAGGAAGAACTGCGGAAAATGGACCCTGATGACCGGGTGGCCGTGTTGGAGCAGGCGAACCTTGACCCCTACGATTTCATTTATCTTGCCTGCTGAGACGAAAGCTATTTACATTCGGCGCGCAGTGGGCTAAAATGGAAGCAAAAGGAGGGGGATTCCCATGAAAAAGGTGCGCATTACCGCCATCCGAAAGGCCTGCTATCCTGACCTGATGGAGCAGTACGAAAACCCCATCCAGCACGCCTGCGAAGTCGAAGAGGGGCAGGTCTGGGTTGCCAACGGCTGGTGCAAGCCGGAGGGCTTCTGTGACAGCGCGTGGGACAGCATTTCTCCCTTTGTCATGACCCTTGCCCACAGCGGTGGGGATTTCTATGACGGCTGGATGAAGAATCCCAAATCCGCCATGATCTCCTGCAACGACGGCTTCCGGCCTGTGAGCTTTTATCTGGAAGCGCTGGACGAGGACGCGGAATGAACAGGGCGGATCTGGAACGCTATATCGCGGAAATCTACAGCACCCAGGGGGAGAACCCCTGGGTGCAGTCGCCGACAAACACCGTGTTCCGGCATCGCCACAATCGGAAGTGGTTTGCCATTATCATGGACATTCCCAGAGAGAAGCTGGGGCTTCCCGGCGATGGAATTGTATCTGCGGTGAATGTAAAATGCGATCCCCGGCTGATTGGCTCCTTCCGGGAAGAACCGGGAATTTTTCCTGCGTATCACATGAACAAAGCCCATTGGCTGACTATCGCACTGGACGGCAGCGCGGAAGAGGAAAAGCTTAAATTCCTGCTGGATATGAGCTATGAGCTGACAAAGTAAGCGATACAATGGACGAATCACCTCACCCGAAACCCCAAATCCCGGTACAGTTCCAGCGCGTAGACGCTGGTTTGGGCACCGTCGCTGACATACCCCGGCTCAACCCATGGGAGGAACTTATTTGCAAAAGCATACCCCCAGAAGTGAGCCAACTTCGGCCCTGCCACTTCCAGATAGATGTAGTAGCTCTGAATGGCATCTTCATACTCGCTTAGGGCATCCTTGTATGTTTCCCGGAAAGCAGCGATGGTTTTCTCCGCCGCAGCTCGGTGGGGAAGTGTTTGCATGATATGCTCCCGGAGGAAAACATCATAATCCAGTTTGGTGAACTGGCTTGCTACGGGATTATGAAAGTTGGACAGATTCACCTGAAAGCCGAGGTAAGCGGCATAGACCAGATTGGACAGGATTTGCTGATCTTTGGCTGCAAGCAGCTTTTCGACTTCCCCTTTGCCTAGTCTGGACGCAAGGGCGCAGGTGGCTTCCTGGAATGCGGTTTCCACCGGCGGAAACTCCGGGTCTTGCTCCCGCAGCACGGTCTTCACATCCGCAACAAGGGCGTTGGAGGTCAACTGGGACAGGATGTATTCGATTGTATTCATATGAATTTTCCCTTCTTTCACTATTTTAGAACTAGTAACTAGTTCTAATAGAATTAGTATATGTACAAGAAAAGGAAAAGTCTGTCGAATTATGGGAGGAACGAAAAAAAGAGGGCCGGAATCGACCCTCTCATAGCTTATTCCGTTAATGCCCGGACGGCATTGAGAATCCGAATCTGTTCCTGCTGAGGCAGGCGGCCAATGGCTGCGGAGAGCTCCGACATGACACTTTCATTGGCGTGTTCTACCACATCCTGTAACAGCGCGTCCGCAGAGACTCCCAGCGCGTTTGCTATCCGCACAAAGGTGTCCAGCTTCGGCGTTTTCACACCCCGTTCGATGACGCTCA
>CAYYGF010000243.1:0-1951 GCA_964471315.1 uncultured Oscillospiraceae bacterium
GGGGTATACACGATTTCCAATCGTGCGCGCTCGGCCAGCTACGCGACTTCTCCATGTGAGGCCTTTGTTGCCAGCCCGGTTATCATACAACATTCGCCGGAATTTGTCAAGTACTTTTTTCCCATTCTTGAAAAAAATGCGGGCCCGAAAATGGGCCCGCTTTCGGATCATCCGATCCGGTAAACGCCCGCGGAAACCGGGGCCGCGGTTACGCTGCCGCCGTCCTGGGTTGCCGTATCGCCGATGGTGTACAGCGCCTCCCCAAGCTTGCCGCCGTAGGCAAATCCGGCGCTCTTGGCGCTGGGGTTGATTACCACCAGCAGCTTCTGCTCCCCCTGGAACCGCTCGTAAGCCAGGGGCGTTCCGGGAGCGCCGTTGCAGACAAAGGTGATGCCGCCCCGGTTATGCAGGGCAGGATTGGCCTGGCGCAGAGCAATCAGAGACTGCACCTCATGCCACAGGGAGTCCGGCTGGGCGATCTGGCCCGCGGCGTTGGGCCGGTTGGGATCCGGATCCTGGGGGATGTACAGCTTTTCCTTGGCAGCGGTGCTGAAGCCGGCGTTGACGCTATTGTCCCACTGCATGGGGCTGCGGGAGCCGGTGCGGTTGTAGCCGCCCTCAACGCTGGTCAGACCCTCCACAAAGCGCATTCCGATCTCATCACCGTAATAGATAAACGGCGCGCCGGGCATGGTCAGCAGGAAGGCAAAGGCCAGTTTCCCCTCCTGGCCGGTTACGTAACGGGCCAGGCGATCCATATCGTGGTTGCCGGAGGGAATGCAGATGAGGCCGTTCTTTCCGGCCTTTTCCCGGCTTTCCAGGTATTTCGCCACAAAGGCGGAGGCATCTCCCAGGCCGCTTTCGGAGAAGAAGGGATGCTCGCAACGGAACAGGTCGTTATAATGGGAGGGGCCGAAGTGGAGCAAAAAGTCCATGTGGAAGCCGCCCCGGAGGGATTTTTCCGGTTCGCCCCACTCCGAAACCATGGCGGCGCCCGGGAATTCCCGATCCAGGAAGGCCCGAACCTTCTGCCACAGGGCGATGGTGCCCAGGCCCTCGGGGTCATTTTTCACCAGGCTCATGGCCATATCCACCCGGAAACCGTCACAGCCCATGGAGAGCCAGAAGCGCATCACGTCCATCATGGCTTGCAGCGTCGCCTTGGGGCCGGGATCCTCCGGAGACTGCTGCCAGGGCTTGGTGATCTCATAGAAACCGTAGTTCAGTGCGGGCTGGCAGGTGAAGAAATTCAGGGCGCAGGAGGCGTCCCGCTGGGACAGGCCCCGCAGGCAGCCCATGCCCTCGGGGGACTCCCAGATGGAATCCGTCCAGACATAGCGGTCGGTGTAGGCGTTCTTTTCCGGCTTCATGGATTCCCGGAACCAGGGATGCTCCCAGGAGGTATGGCCGGGCACCAGATCCAGCAGCACATGCATGTCCCGGGCGTGGGCCTGGGCAAACAGCTCCTTCAGATCCTCGTTGGTACCGTAACGGGGGGCTACGGTGCAGTAATCCGCCACATCATACCCCGCGTCCCCGAAGGGAGACAGAAAGCAGGGATTGATCCACAGCGCGTTGCAGCCCAGACTCTTAATGTAGTCCAGCTTGCGGATGATGCCCTGGAAATCACCGATGCCGTCGGCATTGGTGTCCAGGAAGGATTGGGGATAGATTTCATAGAAAACTGCGTTGTCTAACCACTTTGGCATAGAAAAAACTCCTTTTATAATTATAAATATAATTTGGATACTTGGTTCGCTAAATTGTAATTTGTAGCACTGGGCGGGAGCGCCCATGCCTTCCCCTTTGGGGAAGGTGGCCCGCCGCAAGGCGGGTCGGATGAGGTCTTATTCTTCCATTTCGCCATACCTGGTGTGAATGAAAAGCGTATCCTGCACCTCTTCCGTCAGCCCTTTGGGCTGACACCTTCCCCAAAGGGGAAGGCTTTGGC
>CAYYGF010000244.1:0-1911 GCA_964471315.1 uncultured Oscillospiraceae bacterium
CGGTGCCGCCCTTGCCGGAGCCGTTGGTGGAGAAGCTCAGCATGGCAACCTTGGGATCGATGCCGAACACCTTGGCGGTCTTGGCGGTCTCGATGGCCACCTCAGCCAGCTTCTGGGCAGCGGTCAGGGTCACGTTGCCGTCCTTGTCAACGCTGTCCTCATAGCTCAGGTTGATGGCGCAGTCGCCCATGGCCAGCTTCTCGTCGCCGCGAACCAGGATGAAGCAGGAGGATACCAGGTGGGCGCCCTTCTTGGTCTTGACCAGCTGCAGGGCGGGACGGACGGTGTCAGCGGTGGAGTAAGTAGCGCCGCCCAGCAGGGAGTCGGCGTAGCCCATCTTCACCAGCATGGTGCCGAAGTAGTTGCCCTTGGAAAGCGCCTTGCGGCAGTCATCGCTGGACATCTTGCCCTTGCGCAGCTCCACCATCTTCTCGACCATGGCATCCATGCCTTCGTAGGTCAGAGGATCGATGATCTCGACGCCCTCAATGTTGAAGCCGCCCTTGGCCGCGTTGGCCTTGACCTCGTCCACATTGCCGATGAGGATGGGGGTCAGGAAACCGCCCTCCACCAGACGGGCAGTGGCTTCCAGAATACGGGCGTCATGGCCCTCCGTGAACACGATCTTCCGGGGATTGGCCTTCAGAGTTTCGATCATAGCATTGAACATGGGAATCATACCTCCAATTATCGGGCCGAAGCCCATATTTTTACAGGCTAATTATACCGCACTTCCCCAAAAGGCGCAAGCCCCTTTGTAAGGTTTTTTATTTCCCGCCAAAAAGCGGGGCGCGGCAGGCCGAGAAGTAAAAAAATGCGCGCTTTTCGCGTCTTACCGCCTTTTTGAATCTCTTTTTTGTGGATTGTGATGAAAAACATTTCCAAAATGAGGAAATTCCTCTTGCCTTTTGTGCGAAATTCCTTTATAATGATAGCAAACTTTAACCTGTGGGAGGGGATTTCCTTGGGCGAACTGTTTGCCGTGCTCTCCGGCAAGGGCGGAACCGGCAAGACCTCCATCTGCGCCGGAATCGCCACTGCCCTGGCTGAGGAAGGCAAGCGGGTTCTGTGCGTGGACTGTGATGTAGGGCTGCGAAATCTGGATATCTCTCTGGGCTTAAGTGACAGCGGCGCGCTGTCCTTTCTGGATGTGTGCGGCGGCGGCTACCATCTGGATCAGGCGGCCAAGCATCCGGCCTACCCCACCCTGCGTTTTCTCACCGCACCCATGAACTGCCCCCCGGAATCCATCGACCAGGCCGCCTTCAGCGCCATGCTCCGCCAGGCCAGACAGGAATTTGATTACATTTTCCTGGACGCTCCCGCGGGAGTGGACGCGGGTTTCCGCCTGGCCGCCTCCTGTGCCGACCGTTTTCTTCTGGTCACCGGCGCCGGCCCTGCCGCCGTCCGGGACGCTGCCCGGGTGGGGGATCTGCTGGAGCTGATGGGCAAGCGGGATATCCGGCTCATCGTCAACCGGGTCAGCCGGGATATGCTCAACACCGTCCGTCTGACCATCGACGATGTGATGGACAGCGCGGGCCTTCCCCTGTGCGGCATTGTCCTGGAGGATCCCAGCGTGACCCTGGCCGCCTCCTTTGGCAAGCCCCTGCTGCGATACGCCCGGCGCTGCCCCGCCGCCAAGGCCTGCCGCCGGATTGCCCGGCGCATTCAGGGCTTCCACGAGCCCATTGCCCTGCGCTGAACCCACGAATTTCAAGAAACCGCTATCTCATATACATATAATAAGGAGTGACTGCTGTGAATATCGCATTTTTGGCCCATGATAAGAAGAAAGAACTGATGGTTCAGTTCTGCACCGCTTACAAAAGTGTTTTGATGAAGCACAATCTGTTCGCCACAGCGACCACCGGCCGCCTGATTGCGGACAATACCGGCCTGCACATCACC
>CAYYGF010000245.1:0-1892 GCA_964471315.1 uncultured Oscillospiraceae bacterium
GCTCCGCAAATCACACACCCTTCCGAGCCGCCTTACGGCGGCCCACCTCCCCTTTTAGGGGAGGCTCTGGCTGGTGCGACAAACAACAATTTTGCATACCAAGTAGCGACACCGAGCGGGTTAGGGAAGTAACGAATATTGCCAGACTTGCGCACGCATTGTCAGCGGCCACTGGCCGCCGCCAAACTGCAATTTGCCTGTTTGCTGTGTCTGGCTGGCCGGCATGGAAAAGAGAATGGTTTGGCATTGAAAAAGAAAAGGGTTGCTATTTTATTCCTGATTCATTATAATAATGCCATTAATCTACAACGAGGTGACCAAAATGGTTGTCAACGACAAGCTAAATCTTACCATGCTCTGTGATTTTTATGAGCTGACCATGAGCCAGGGGTATTTTACCAAGGGCTACGGCGACAGAATCACCTATTTTGATCTGTTCTTCCGCCGGTGTCCCGATGGGGGCGGCTTCGCCATTGCCGCGGGTCTGGAGCAGATCGTCCAGTACATTCAGGATCTCCACTTTGGGCCGGAGGATATTGCCTATCTCCGGGGGCGGAAGATGTTCTCCGAGGACTTCCTGGAGTACCTTGCCAACTTCCGGTTTACCGGCGATATCTGGGCGGTGCCGGAGGGTACACCCATCTTCCCCCGGGAGCCGGTAATCACCGTCCGGGCGCCTGCCATCCAGGCGCAGCTGGTGGAGACCTATCTGCTGCTGTGCGTCAACCATCAGAGCTTGATTGCCACCAAAGCCAACCGGGTTGTCCGGGCGGCAGAGGGTAGGACTGTGCTGGAATTTGGTTCTCGCCGGGCCCAGGGCGCGGATGCTGCCATTTTGGGCGCCCGGGCGGCCTACATTGGCGGCTGCCACGGCACTGCCTGTACCATCTCCGACCAGCTGTTCGGCGTTCGCGCCGGCGGCACCATGGCGCATGCCTGGGTGCAGATGTTCGACAGCGAGTATGAGGCGTTCAAGGCATACACGGAAATGTATCCCCATAACGCCACCTTGCTTGTGGATACCTACAACACCTTGAAATCCGGTGTGCCAAACGCCATCCGGGTGTTTAACGAGGTGCTCAAGCCCATGGGCATCACCAAGTGCGGCATCCGGCTGGATTCCGGCGACATGGCTTATCTGACCCAGCAGGCCCGGAAAATGCTGGACGAAGCAGGCTGGACGGAGTGCCAGATCTCCGTGTCCAACTCTCTGGACGAGTACATCATCCGGGATGTGCTGCGCCAGGGGGCGAAGATTGACATGTTCGGCGTTGGCGAGCGGCTGATCACCGCCAAGAGCGAGCCGGTATTCGGCGGCGTGTACAAGCTGGTCGCCGTGGAGGAGCCGGACGGCACGGTGGTTCCCAAGATCAAAATTTCCGAGAATGTGGAGAAGATTACCAATCCCCATTTCAAGAAGCTCTACCGTTTCTATGCCAAGGACACCGGCAAGGCCATTGCCGACTACTTGACGGTTTACGACGAGATCGTGGACGACAACAAGGACATCGAGATTTTCGACCCGGAGGCCACCTGGAAAACCAAGCGGGTGTACAATTATACCGCGAAGGAATTGCAGGTTCCCATTTTCAAAAACGGCGAACTGGTCTATCAGCTGCCCTCTCTGGAGGAAATCCGAATCTACTGCGCCCAGCAGGTGGATACGCTGTGGGATGAAATCAAGCGCTTCGACAATCCTCAGACCTACTATGTGGATTTGAGCCAGAAGCTGTGGGATGTAAAGTACAGCCTGCTCAAGCGCAATGGCAAGGAATAAGCCCCGAACCCCTGCCGGAGCAATGGCGCTGGGAGGAATGCTGGCGGCCCTGGCGGTGGTGATGATGAGCCTGGGCACCGTCATTCCCGTGGCGACCTACGTCTGCCCCATGTTA
>CAYYGF010000246.1:0-1871 GCA_964471315.1 uncultured Oscillospiraceae bacterium
ACGCTGTGACAGCTCCCCTAGCAGGGGAGCCTTTACGCCGCAAAATTACAATTTGCCGCCGTAACGATGCCGAGCGTGGCGCTCCGCGCAGCGAATCTATGATTGCCAGTGGCAATCATACCATAATTTTAACCCAATGGTGCGACGAATTCCACCCAGCTCGCGCACGCATGATCTGCCGCCATTGGCGGCCTTTAAAACTTTTTTAATAACTTCCGGGATAATCACCCATTTTTGGGGTTTCCCGGAGGTTTTTTTGTTTGGAACGGAAAAAATAAAAAAGTAGTTGTAAGTTTCGGAAAAATGATGTAAAATAAACCGAAGTGTAAATTGAAAAAATATGCGAACCACTCGCTTTTGGAGGTATTCTTTATGGAAAAACCCATTGTATTGGTCATTATGGACGGCGTTGGTAAGGGCGATGGCGGCAGCGGCGATGCTGTGAAGGTTGCCAACACTCCCACCCTGGATAAGCTCCTGGCAACCTGTCCCCATACTTATCTGAAAGCCCACGGCACCGCCGTCGGCCTGCCCAGCGACGACGATATGGGCAACTCCGAGGTCGGCCACAACGCCCTTGGCTGCGGCCAGGTCTATTCCCAGGGCGCCAAGCTGGTGGGCGAGTCCATCGAAAACGGCGCGCTGTACGCATCCGCGACCTGGAAAGACCTGGTGGCCAACGCCGTCTCCGGCAAGGCCATGCATTTCCTGGGCCTGCTGTCTGACGGCAATGTCCATTCCAACATCCACCACCTGATCGCCCTGCTGCGCCAGGCCCACGCCGAGGGCGTGAAGAAGGCTTACTGCCACATCCTGCTGGACGGCCGTGACGTGCCCGCCACTTCCGCCCTGGAATACGTGGATATGCTGGAGAAGGTGCTCTCTGAGCTGAGCGCCGACGGCTGCGACTACGCCATCGCCTCCGGCGGCGGCCGTATGCAGATCACCATGGATCGCTATGAGGCCAACTGGGCCATGGTGGAGAAGGGCTGGCGCACCCATGTCCAGGGCCAGGGACGCTTCTTTGCCTCTGCCAAGGAGGCCATTGAAACCTACCGGGCCGAGACCGGCTGCATCGACCAGGATCTGCCCGCCTTTGTGGTGGCCAGAAGCGGCGAGCCTGTGGCGAAGATTGCCAATGGCGACAGCGTGATCCTGTTCAATTTCCGGGGCGACCGTGCCCAGGAGATCTCCCTGGCCTTTGACCGGAAGGATTTCGACAAGTTTGACCGGGGCGATTACACCGGCGTGAAGTTTGCCGGTATGCTCCAGTACGACGGAGACCTGAACATCCCCGAGCACTACCTGGTGCAGCCGCCCGTCATCAAGAACACTCTGACTGAGGTGCTGTGCGCCGCCGGTATCCATGAGTACGCCCTGTCCGAGACCCAGAAGTACGGCCATGTGACCTACTTCTGGAACGGCAACCGTTCCGGCAAGGTGGACGAAAATCTGGAAGTCTACGAGGAAATCCCCTCTGACGTGATCCCCTTCGAGCAGGCTCCCGCCATGAAGTCCAAGGAGATCACCGAGAAAATGGTGGCCAACATGGCCTCCAAGCAGTTCCAGTTCCTGCGCTGCAATTACCCCAACGGCGACATGGTGGGTCACACCGGCGTCATGAAGGCGGTCGTGTACGCCATGGAGTGCGTGGATCAGAGCCTAAAAGCCATTCTGGAAGCCGCTGACAAGTACGGCTACACCGTGCTGATCACCGCTGACCACGGCAACGCCGATCAGATGACCGAGACCAAGAAGGGCAAGACCTCTGTCCGTACCGCCCACTCTCTGAATCCCGTGCCCTTTATTATTTATGACAAGGATCACGACTGGGTTATCAAGGAGGGTCACTACGGCCTGGCCAACGTGGC
>CAYYGF010000247.1:0-1825 GCA_964471315.1 uncultured Oscillospiraceae bacterium
CCGGTGGTCTTTCCCCTGCCGGAGCAGGACGGAAAGCTCAGCGCCAAAGCGGTTCCGGAAATCCGGGAGCGGCTGCCCCGGATGGACGCGGTGCTTGTCGGCCCCGGGCTGGGCCAATCGGAAGGAACCCTGGCGGTGGTGGAGGCGGTGCTGCGATACGCCCAATGCCCCGTGGTTCTGGACGCGGATGGCATAAATGTGCTGGCGGCGCATAAGGATTTACTGCGCGGAAGGCGGCACACCACCATTCTGACACCCCACGACGGGGAGTTCCTCCGCTTCGGCGGCACCATTGGGGAGGATCGCATGGCCTCGGCGGCGGAATATGCCCGGCAGTGGAACAGCATCGTCCTGCTGAAGGGCCACGAAACCTGCGTCACCGACGGAGAGACGATCTACCGCAACCATACCGGCAACCCCGGCATGGCGGTGGGCGGCAGCGGCGACGTTTTGGCCGGAATCCTCACAAGCCTGCTGGGCCAGGGGCTTCCCCCCTTGCGGGCGGCGGCCTGCGCCGCCTGGCTCCACGGGGCCGCCGGGGATCTGTGTGCCCGGGAGAAGGGGCAGTACGGAATGCTGCCCACGGACATGGTGGAGGCCCTGCCGCGACTTCTGAAATAGGCGGGATGTCATACGAAACGGCGGATTTTGTGGGGACTGCTCGTCCTGCTGCTCCTGACCGGCTGCACCGGAAAGGGAGACGAGCTGGATCGGGTTATGGCTCTGCGGGCGAAGCTGCTCAGCGGGGAATGTACCTTTGACGCGGAGATCACGGCGGATTACCTGACGGAGGTGTATACCGTCGGGGTCACCTGCCGGATGGACGCCGGGGGAAACGTGGCCTTTACGGTGACGGCGCCGGAGTCCATCGCGGGGATCACCGGCACCCTGGCGCGGGACGAGGGCAGGCTGACCTTTGATGATGCGGCGCTGGCCTTCGGGCTGCTGGCGGACGGGGAGATCAGCCCGGTGAGCGCCCCCTGGATTCTGATAAGAACCCTGCGCAGCGGCTATCTCACCTCCTGCGCGGTTGAAGGGGAGCTGCTCCGGGTGGCCATCGACGACAGCTACGCGGCGGACGCGCTGCATCTGGATGTATGGCTGACCGGTCAGGATGTGCCTTGCCGGGCGGACATTGCCTGGAAGGATCGGCGGATTTTGTCGCTTGAGATCAAAAATTTCACCATTGTGTAGCTTTCGGCGATTTCCCGCATAGGATATTTTGAAAGCGATGCCGTATATTTTTCCTCTGTGCGTGGGACAATAGAATCAGCCGCGTTACATAAAGGATAGAGTCCGGTAGCGCAGCAGATTTCTATCGGAGCGTGAAAGCACATGGATACCACGGTCAAGCGGGGCGATATTTTCTATGCCGATCTGTCGCCGGTAGTGGGCAGTGAACAGGGAGGGACACGGCCGGTTCTGATCGTTCAGAACGACACCGGAAACCGCCACTCCCCCACTGTGATTGCCGCGGCCATTACCAGCCAGACCGGCAAGGCCAGACTGCCCACCCACATCAACATCGCCGGCGGAAGCGTCGGCCTGAGCAAGGATTCCGTAATTCTGCTGGAGCAGATCCGCACCATCGACAAGCGCCGCCTGCGGGAGCATATGGGACGTCTGGATGACGAGCAGATGTCCATAGTGGATAACGCCATCGCCGTGAGCTTTGGTTTACATGGGAATGGTACAATGTAAAAAACGGGTCGGCTGGAAATGAGCCGACCCATATTTTTGAGCTTGTGGCAAATTGGGATTTACAGAGTTATAAGCTATAAGATATGAGATATAAGATAAGTCCTAAATATCGTAAATAAATCAA
>CAYYGF010000248.1:0-1814 GCA_964471315.1 uncultured Oscillospiraceae bacterium
GATAGGTCATAATCAAAGCAATATTGCGCAAGTTCGACCTCACAGCCCCATTTGGCGCAGCAGCAGCACAGCGGCAACCATCACCGCGCCAGCAGCAAAGGCAGAAAAGTCCACCCGGCGGTAATGCAGCAGCTTCATTTTGGTTCTGCCCTCACCGCCTTGGTAGCAGCGGCACTCCATGGCTGTGGCCAGCTCGTCCGCCCGGCGGAAGGCGCTGATAAACAGCGGCACCAGAATCGGCACCAGCGCCTTGGCCCGGTCAACCAGGGAGCCTGTCTCAAAATCCGCGCCCCGGGCTTTCTGAGCGGACATGATCTTATCCGTCTCCTCAATCAGCGTGGGAATGAACCGCAGCGCGATGCACATCATCATAGACAGCTCGTGCACCGGAACATGCAGCTTTTTCAGAGGCCCCATCAGCGATTCCAGGCCGTCGGTCAGCGCGATGGGCGACGTGGTATAGGTCAGCAGGAACGTACCGGTAATCAGCATGAGAATCCGGGCCATCATCATCACCGCCCGGGTAAGTCCCCCCAGGGTGATTGTCAGCTTCCAGATCCGCAGAATCGTCGGGCCTTCCTTGGTGAAAAACAGATTCAAAATGCCGGTGAACACCAGAATCATCACCAGCGGCTTCATGCCCCGCAGAATGGCCTTAAACGGGATCTGAGAGATACAGATCACCGTAATGAGAACCAGCAGCATCAGCCCGTAGGACAGCCAGCCCTGGGCCAGGAACAGCGTCAGAATGTAAACCACCAGCAAAATCAGCTTGGTGCGGGGATCCATACGGTGGATCGGAGAATGTCCCGGGAAATATTGACCCAGGGTAATGTCCTTAAGCATGGCGCTCCCCTCCCCGCATCCGTTTCAAGGCGTTTACCGCCTGGTCGATGGTATACACATTTTCCACGTCCAACCCCAGCTTTTTGAGACACAGAAACACCTGGGTCACCTGGGGAATGTTCAGTCCCATGGCCGTCAGCTCCTCGGCATGGCAAAATACCTCCGCCGGTGTGCCGTCCATGGCAAGCCTGGAGCCGTTCATCACCAGCAGCCGGTCAGTCAGCCGGGCTACGTCCTCCATGGAATGGGAGACCATCATGATCGTGGCGTTCTTCGCATGGCGGTAGGCCTGGATGTTGCCTAAGATCTCCGCTCGGCCCATGGGATCCAGTCCAGCAGTGGGCTCATCCAGAATCAGCACCTCCGGCTCCATGGCAATCACACCGGCGATGGCCACCCGTCGCTTTTGACCGCCGGACAGGTCAAAGGGAGACACCTCCAGCTGCGCCTGGGTCAGACCCACAAAGCCGGCGGCTTCCCGAACACGGCGGTCGATTTCCTTCTCATCCAGGCCCATATTCTTCGGCCCAAAGGCAATATCCTTATAAACCGTCTCCTCAAAGAGCTGATATTCCGGATACTGAAAGACCAGTCCCACCCGGAACCGTGCCTGGCGGGTCAAGGCTTTCTCCGACCAGATATCCTTCCCATCCAGCACAACGCTGCCGGAGGTGGGCTTCAGCAAGCCGTTAAGCTGCTGCATAAGGGTTGATTTTCCGGAGCCGGTATGTCCGATGATGCCGATAAATTCCCCCCGCTGGACAGAAAAGGAGACATTGTCCAGAGCCTTATGCTCAAAGGGGGTTCCAACGCTGTAAATGTAGTTCAGATTCCTTATTTCCAGAATGGGTTCCAATTTTCTTCCTCCCAGCGGTCAAGCCTTTTTCTCCGCCTCGTTCAAGGCGTCCAAAAGTGCCTGCGCGCAATCTTCCGGTTCCAGCCGATCCAGGGGCAGCTGGAATCCCTGG
>CAYYGF010000249.1:0-1796 GCA_964471315.1 uncultured Oscillospiraceae bacterium
TCTCCTGGCCGGGACGGAACTGGCTGTAGCCAAAAATGCGCTGTAAAAGCTGGGTTTTATCCATAAAACACTCCGTAATATTCTGGTTTGTTTTGGCTATTGTCGCACATCTTCCGTCAAAATGCAAGGGCGAATTCCACCGCCCCCTGTCGAATCCCGGGAATTGACATTTCCCGGCCAACGGGTATAATAGAAGCGGTGATAAATATGAATTTGAATCAAACAATCTGCTTACTCAATGACTCCTTTCCCCCGCTGATTGACGGAGTCGCAAATACGGTGGTCAATTATGCCCAGCAGATCACGGACGCTGGTGGAAAGGCCATGGTGATCACACCCCACCATCCCGACGCGGCGGATGCGCAGTTTCCCTACCCTGTGGTGCGCTATCCCAGCATTGACATTCGGGAAAAAATCGGGTATCTGGCGGGGGTTCCCTTTTCCCCGGAGGTGGCCAACCAGGTATCCGGAGAATCGGTTGCCCTGCTGCACAGCCACTGCCCCATCGTATCCACCATTCTGGCCCGGCAGCTGCGGCAGATCGTGGACGCGCCGCTGGTGCTGACCTATCATACGAAATTCGATATTGAAATCTCCAACATTCTGCACAGCCGGTTGCTGCAATCCGGCAGCCGGAAGGCATTGGTAACCAACATCAGCGCCTGTGACGAGGTATGGGTGGTCAGCCAGGGAGCCGGAGAAAACCTTCGGGAGCTTGGTTATGAGGGGGATTACATTGTGATGCCCAACGGCGTTGACCTTCCCCAGGGCAAGGCCGATCCGGTAGACATCGCCAAAGCCACGGAAGGGTTGGACTTGCCAACGGGCGTGCCCCTGTTTTTGTTCGTAGGCCGGATGCAGTGGTACAAGGGCCAACGGATCATTCTGGACGCCCTGGCCCGGTTGGCTGCCGACGGGCGGGACTTCCGAATGGTGTTCGTCGGCGCTGGCGCGGACGAAAAAGCAATCCACAGCTATGCCCAAAGCTGCGGCATTGGGGAGAAATGCCTGTTTACCGGGGCCATTCAAGATCGGAATACGCTGCGTGCCTGGTACAGCCGGGCGGATCTGTTCCTGTTCCCCTCCACCTTCGATACCAACGGCCTGGTGGTGCGGGAGGCGGCAGCCTGCTCGGTGGCTTCCGTGCTGATTCAAGGCAGCTGCGCGGCAGAAGGCATTACCGACGGACGCAACGGCTTTCTCATCCAGGAGAACGCGGACAGCCTGTACGCCTGTCTGCTGCCTCTTCTGGACAACCCCCTGCAGATGGCCGTGGTCGGCGCCCAGGCGGAAAAGGAAATCTACATCTCCTGGCACACGGCGGTGGCAGCGGCACTGGAGCGCTATGAGATCGTCATCGACCGCTATAAAAGCGGCGCCTATCCCTCCCGCAGGCAGCCCATGGAAATGTTCCTAAAGGCCAACGGGGAGCTGATGGAGGATTTGGGGCACTTGATTACCCTGCGTAGGCAGATTTATCAGCATTATCTGGAACACAAACAAGAATAAGGCTAAACGTGAAAAGAGGAATGGCAAACCGGGCCATTCCTCTTTTTGTTTTTGTTAATCCAGTTCCTCCGGTACGCCGTAGTCGGCCATGCTGTCAAAGTCCAGCTGCTCGCTCTGGCCGCCCTTCATGGACTGCCACTGCTCCTTGGTGATGAGGATCGCCCGGGGCTTGGAGCCCTGGAATGGGCCGACAATGCCCTTTTCCTCCATCTCGTCCACGATCCGGGCCGCCCGGGCATAGCCCAGCTTCAAACGCCGCTGGAGCATGGATACGGAGGCCTGTCCGG
>CAYYGF010000250.1:0-1794 GCA_964471315.1 uncultured Oscillospiraceae bacterium
ACATGACGCAGGCGGTGCTGGAGGGCGTGGCCTTTGCCATCCGGGACTGTGTGGAAATTGCCCGGGCGCAGGGCATTGCCATCGGGCGCAGCCGGGTCTGCGGCGGCGGAGCCAGAAGCCCGCTGTGGCGGCAGATTCTTGCCAATGTGCTGGGCATTCCGCTGGAGCTGCCCCAGACCGAGCAGGGGCCCGGCTACGGCGGCGCCATGCTGGCGGCGGTGGGCTGCGGCGCCTACCCGGACGTGGCGGCCTGCGCCAAGGCGCTGACCAGTGTCAAAACCGTCACCGAGCCTGACCCGGCGCTGACCGCCGCCTATGAGGAAAAGTACAACCGCTGGCGTCAGCTGTATCCCGCGCTGAAAGGAGTCCGTCTATGAAAATTCATTCTGTATTCGACCCGGCCTTCAAGCGTTACGGCCATGTGGTGGAGGGCCTGTCCGACACTGTTTCGGCGCTGCTGGAGGCCCTGCAAAAGACCCCGCTGCCGGAGGGCACCGGCTATGTGCCGGAGGAGCCGCTGCTGCAAAGCCTGCCTGCGGCGGTGGAAATCAGCGAACACTGCTACGGCGGCATGCCGGTGCAGCTGGGCTGGTGCAACGGTCACAACACCAAATTGAACTGTCTGGAATACCACAGGGACAGCGAGTTCAATCTGGGCACAGAGGATTTCATTCTGCTGCTGGCCAGACAGGAGGAAATCAGCGACGGCAGGCTGGACACCTCGCGGGTGAGATCGTTCCGCGTCCCGGCGGGAAAGCTGGTGGAGGTCTACGCCACCACGCTGCACTACGCCCCCTGCCATGTGGACGCGGAGAAAGGCTTCCGGGTGCTGGTGGCGCTGCCCAAGGGCACCAACACCGAAAAGCCGGACATTACGCCGCTGACGGCGGAAGATCAGTACCTGTGGGCCTGCAACAAATGGCTGCTGGCCCATCCCGACAGCGCCGAGGCCGCCGCGGGGGCGGTTGCCGCGCTGGTGGGAGAAAATATTGACCTTGAAAAAGTATGAAGGAGAGGATTATCCATGCAAAACATTCCCCAAGTCAAACTGGGCATCATCGCGGTTTCCCGCGATTGTTTCCCCATCACGCTGTCCATTCACAGAAGGCAGGCCATCGCGGCACTGTGTACCAAACGGGGCCTGCCGGTGTACGAATGCCCTGTCACCGTGGAAAACGAAAAGGATATGCTGGATGCCGTTGCGGATGCCAGTTCCGCCGGCTGCAATGCGCTGACGGTTTTTCTGGGCAACTTCGGCCCCGAAACGCCGGAGACCCTCATCGCCAAATACTTTGACGGCCCCTGTATGTTTGTGGCCGCCGCCGAGGGCGACGGCGACATGATCAACGGCCGGGGCGACGCCTACTGCGGGATGCTCAACTGCTCCTACAATCTGGGGATGCGCCACCTCAAAGGCTACATTCCGGAGTACCCCGTTGGCACCGCCGAGGAGCTGGCCGACAAGATGGCGGAGTTTATCCCCATCGCCCGCACCATTCTGGGCCTGAAGGATTTGAAAATCATCACCTTTGGCCCCCGCCCGCAGGACTTCTTTGCCTGCAACGCCCCCATCAAGGGCCTGTATGAGCTGGGCGTGGAGGTGGAGGAAAACTCCGAGCTGGATCTGCTGGTTTCCTATAAAGAACACGCCGATGACCCCCGCATTCCCGCCGTCTGCGCCGATATGTCCGCCGAGATGGGGGAGGGCAGGTATTACCCCGACCTGCTGGCCCGCATGGCACAGTTTGAGCTGACGCTGCTGGACTGGGCGGAAAAGCACAAGGGCAGCAAAAA
>CAYYGF010000251.1:0-1767 GCA_964471315.1 uncultured Oscillospiraceae bacterium
CTTACTGGATGGGATCAGAAGCCGAAGTAGCGCTTGGCGTTGTTGGAGGAGATGTCCTGAACCAGCTTGCCCAGAGCCTCCATGTCGGCGGGATACTCGCCGTTTTCCACCCAGGTGCCAATGAGGTTGCACATAATGCGGCGGAAATACTCGTGGCGGGTGTAGCTCAAGAAGGAGCGGGAGTCGGTGAGCATGCCGATGAAGTTGCCCAGCAAGCCCAGATTGGCGAGGGAAGTCATCTGCTCGATCATGCCGGTCTTGGTGTCGTTGAACCACCAGCCGGAGCCGTGCTGAATCTTACCGGGAACCTCGGGGCCCTGGAAAGCGCCCAGGAAAGTGCCCAGCTGGGCATTGTCGCCGGGGTTCAAGGAGTACAGGATGGTCTTAGGCAGAGCGTCCTCCTCGTACAGCTTGCTCAGCACCTTGGTCAGCGCCTCACCGGAATCGGTGATGGCGATGCAGTCGAAGCCCGTGTCGGGGCCCAGCTTGCGGAACATGGCAGCATTGGTATTGCGCAGGCAGGAGAAGTGGATCTGCATGACCCAGCCCCGCTTGGCGTACTCCCGGCCACAGTGCAGCAGCAGCGCGGTCTTGTAGGCGTCGATCTCCCGGGTGGACAGCGCCTCACCGGCCATGCCCTTCTTGAAGATGGCGGTCAGCTCCTCGTCCGTGGCCTCCACATAGGGCACATAGCCCAGGCCGTGGTCGGAAGCCCGGCAGCCGTTGGCGGCAAAGTGGTCGATCCGGGCGGTCAGAGCCTTGCGGACACAGCCGATGCAGCCAAACTCGAAGCCAACCACGGACTCCAGCTTGTGCATATACGCGGGGAAGGTGGCCTTCTCAATGTCCAGCGCCTTGTCGGGCCGGAAGGAGGGGCAGACCTTGGTCTCCATGGTGGGATCGGCAGCCAGCTTGGCGTGGAACTCCAGAGAGTCGATGGGATCGTCGGTGGTGCCGACCATGAACACATTGGACTGCTTAATGAGGCCCCGGGCGGTCATGGTGGGATCGTTCTGGAGCTTGTCGTTGGCCAGGTTCCAGACTTCCTCAGCGGTATCGCCGTTCAGCACGCCGTGGTAGCCGAAGTAGCGCTGCAGCTCCAGGTGGCACCAGTGGTACATGGGGTTGCCGATGCACTTGGGCAGGGCCTCGGCAAACTTCTGGAACTTCTCCCGGTCGGAGGCGTCGCCGGTGATGTACTTTTCTTCCACACCGTTACTGCGCATGACGCGCCACTTGTAGTGGTCGCCGCCCAGCCAGACCTGAGTGATGTTCTCAAACCGGCGATCCTCCCAGATCTCCTGGGGATTGATGTGGCAGTGGTAGTCCAGGATAGGCATCTTGGACGCGTAATCATGATACAGAACCTTCGCGGTGTCGTTGGACAGCAGGAAGTCCTTATCCATAAACTGCTTCATGGGAATTACCCTCTTTCGTCATTATTTGAATCATGGCAGCGCCACGATTCATGTCAAATATATTATATAAGAAATATGTCAAAAAGCAAATGCTTTTTATGAAAAGCGCATAATTTTTATCAGAACCACTCTCCGTAGCCCATCTTCACCAGGTTGTCATGGCTGATCTTTAGGGAATCAAAGGGGGCGCGGCCATAGGTCTGATATAGAATACGGCCCGCCGCGTTACCGCAGCGGGCCGCAGACCACGGATAGAAAGTGTAAATACGGAACCGCTAACGAACCGAGCGGTACCCAGGGGTGTAACGATAACCACCCAGCCCAGGCACGCATTGTCCGCCATCACTGG
>CAYYGF010000252.1:0-1752 GCA_964471315.1 uncultured Oscillospiraceae bacterium
ATTCCAGGGTCAGGGGCTCCATATACACCTTGTCGGCGATGGTGGTGTCGGTCATGATGGTGGCAGGGTTGGAGTTGGCCAGAATGACCTCGTAGCCCTCTTCCTTCAGCGCCAGGCAGGCCTGGGTGCCTGCGTAGTCGAATTCCGCCGCCTGACCGATCACAATGGGGCCGGAGCCGATGATCAGTACCTTTTTGATGTCCGTTCTCTTTGCCATTAGAAATTTACCTCCTTGTAAATCTGCAGATCAATGGTAGAAAGATTTAAGCTTTGTAGACGATTTTGCCGCCGCACACCGTAGCCATGCATTTGCCGCTGATTTCCCAGCCGGTAAACGGGGTGGATTTGCCCATGGAGAGGAAATCCCTGGGCTCAATTTTGGAAACCGCATTCAAATCCCAGACCGTGAAATCGCCGCTGCTTTTCATGCCGAAGCGCTTCCGGGGGTTCACGGTGAGAAGCTCTGTCAGCCGCTCCAGGCTGAGAATGCCGGGCTTTACCAGATAGGTGTAGAGCAGGGGAAAGGCGGTCTCAATGCCCACGATGCCGAAGGCACTTTTTTCCAGGCCCTTGCTTTTCTCCTCGGCGCTGTGGGGCGCGTGGTCGGTGGCAATCATGTCGATGGTGCCGTCCAGAAGACCCTCCACCAGTGCTTCTCTGTCTTCTCTGCTCCTCAGGGGAGGATTCATCTTGAAGCGTCCGTCCTCCCGCAGGCAGCTGTCGTCCAGAAGCAGGTAGTGGGGGCCGGTCTCACAGGTGACGTTCACCCCCGCTTTTTTGGCGCTGCGGAGGATGTCCACACTTTCCTTGGTGGAGATGTGGCACACGTGGTAGGCGCAGCCGGTCTGCTTCACCAGCTCCAGATCCCGGGCAATCTGGGCCCATTCGCTTTCGGAGCAGATGCCTCTGTGGCCATGGGCTTTGGCGTATGCTCCGTCGTGGATGTAGCCGCCTCTCAGCAGCTCGTTCACCTCGCAGTGGGCAACGATCATCTTGCCCAGCCGTTTCGCTTCTTCCATAGCCTGACGCATTAGAGCCTCACGCTGCACCCCCCGGCCGTCGTCGGAGAAGGCGATACAGTTTGGGGCCATACCGGAGAGGTCTGCAAGTTCCTCTCCCTTCTGACCCAGGGTGATGGCGCCGTAGGGATGGACATGGATGCAGGCATCCCTGTCAATCAGCTCCTGCTGCCGCCGCAGGTGCTCCGGGGAATCCGGAACGGGATTCAGGTTGGGCATGGTACACACATCGGTGTAGCCGCCTCTGGCTGCCGCCCGGCATCCGGAGGCGATGGTCTCCTTATAAGAAAATCCCGGCTCTCTGAAATGCACATGCACATCACAGAAACCGGGAAAAACAACGAACCCAGGGGAATTGAAAACACCAAGCTCGCCGCCGCAAAAAAAGGAAACAAGGCCCTGAGTGAAAGAAGCATCCAGGGAAGGGGAAATCACCTTTGCCTTGATACGTTCAGTCATAACGGTCTCCTTTCGGATCGGGAAATCTTCAGAAAAAAAGCCCTGCCGGAATGCGGCAAGACCAAGCTGCGCTTTTGAAGGAAGCGCCGCATTTCGAGGAATTATACCATAATTTCCGCCTCAAGTCAAGGCGGTTCCGGACTGCCGAAAGGAGAAAACGCCAAAATCGGAGAATGCAACAAAAATCCACAGACCCATGCCGGAAGCCTTACGGCAAAACGCTGTAGAAGGTTCGTGCGCAGGTTGATACTGATTCTCTTTTAAAATGTTTAAT
>CAYYGF010000253.1:0-1741 GCA_964471315.1 uncultured Oscillospiraceae bacterium
CTCTCCGTATATAGGCAGCTGGTATCTCCGTTCCTGCGGGCCGGCGGGGACACGACCCCGCCCTACGATGTTGCAATTATTGAGGTGAGAATATGGCAGAAAACAAACGTGACTATTATGAGGTGCTGGGCATCAATAAGGACGCCAGCGCTGAGGAAATAAAGAAGGCCTACCGCAAAGCCGCCTTGAAGTACCACCCTGACCGGAACCCCGGCAATAAAGAGGCCGAGGAGAAGTTCAAGGAGGTGGGCGAGGCCTACGAGGTGCTGTCCGACACGGAAAAGCGCCAACGCTATGACCAATATGGCTTTGCCGGAGTGGATCCCAACTTCGGCGGCGGAGCCGGTAGTGCTTACGGCGGCGCCGGCTTTGGCGGCTTTGGGGATTTCAGTGACCTGGGGGATATTTTCGGCGATTTCTTTGGCGGCGGCAGGAGCCGGGGCAGCCAGCAGAGCGCCCCTCGCCGGGGTGAAAATGTGATGACCCGTCTGGAGCTGACCTTTGAGGAGGCAGCTTTCGGCTGTGAGAAGGAAGTGGCGGCCCAACGGATCGAGAATTGTGCCGTCTGCCACGGCACCGGCTCCGCCGATGGTGTCATCGAGACCTGCCAGCAGTGCCGTGGCACCGGTCAAGTTCGCACGGTGCAGAATTTCATGGGCATGCAGATGCAGTCCAGCACCACCTGTCCCGCCTGCAACGGCCGGGGCAAGATCATCAAGACCCCCTGCTCTACCTGCAAGGGCAAGGGCAAGGTGCGCCGCACCAACCGGGTCAAGGTCAAGATTCCTGCGGGTGTAGACGATGGACAGAGCGTCCGTGTCCGGGGCGAGGGCTGTGTCGGCGCCAACGGCGGCCCCAGCGGCGATCTGCTGGTAGAGATCAGCATCAAGCGTCATCCCATTTTCACCCGGGAGGGCTTTGACGTGCTGTGCGAGGTGCCCATCTCCTTCACCCAGGCGGCTTTGGGCGCCACCATCCAGGTGCCGACCCTGGACGGCAAGGTGGACTATGAGATTCCCGAGGGCACTCAGACCGGCCGGGAGTTTGTGCTCCGGGACAAGGGAATTCCCGAGGTGGGCAATTCCCGCCGCCGGGGCGATCACCGCTTCACCGTTGTGGTGGAGACCCCCACCCATCTGACCCGGGAGCAGAAAGAACTGCTGCGCCAGCTGGACGGCACCATTGAGGTATCCCCCAAGCGGAAGAAATTCATCGACAACCTGAAAAACTTCTTCGACTAAGGCAGCGAGTCGCCGCGGACAATTCGTGCGCGGGCTGGGCGGTAGTTGTGACACCATTGGGTACCGCTCGGTATCGGCACTGTGTAAAATTGTAGTTTCAGCCAAAGCCTCCCCCAAAAGGGGAGATGGGCCGCCGTAAGGCGGCTCGGAAGGGTATGTGATTTGCGGAGCAAATCGCCGCAAAGTTTACGTTCAGCAAGCTTTGCGCATAACCCCTCAGTCACAATTTGAAAAATCTTCCCATCAAAAAGCGGCGCGGTACTTGTGATCGTTCCGCTTTTTGTGTATAATGGAGAATAAATTCCCAAATGGGAGGAAAAGAATATGAAACGGGAAGATTACATCAGCTGGGATGAATACTTTATGGGCATCGCCATGCTTGCGGCCAAACGCAGCAAAGACCCCAACACTCAAGTGGGAGCCTGCATCGTCTCTCAAGACAACATCATCATTTCCACCGGCTACAACGGAATGCCCAAGGGCTGCTCCGATGACGAATA
>CAYYGF010000254.1:0-682 GCA_964471315.1 uncultured Oscillospiraceae bacterium
CGTAGGCTTCCAGCACATAGGGCAGCAGCACCGCGTTGGCCAGACCATGGGCAATGTGGTATTGCCCGCCCAGGGAATGGGCAACCGCATGGCAGTAGCCCACATAGGATTTGGAAAACGCACCCCCTGCCAGGAATGCAGCCCGCAGCATATTGGCCCGGGCGGTCATATCGCTACCGTCCGCGTAGGCCTTTTCCAGGTTTTCCTCAATCAGCTGGACGGCCTCCAGGGCATCGGCGCGGGTTTGCCGGGTGGTGGAGCGGCCAATATAGGCTTCTATGGCGTGGGTCAAGGCGTCCATGCCGGTGGTGGCGGTCATGTTTTGGGGCAGGGAACGGGTCATCTCCGGATCCAGAACCGCGACCTTGGGAATTAAGGGAAAGTCATTGATGGGGAATTTATAAGCGTTCTTGTCATCGGTGATGACAGTTGCCAGAGTGGTCTCGCTGCCGGTTCCGGCTGTGGTAGGGACGGCGATCAGAAAGGGGATGGGCTTGAGAACTTTCAGAATGCCCCGCATTTTGGGGATCGGTTTCTTGGGCCGGGCGATTCGGGCGCCAACGGCCTTGGCGCAGTCGATGGAGGAACCGCCGCCGAAACCGATTAGAGCCTCACAGCCGTTTTGAACATACCGCTCCCGGGCAAGCTCCACATTCAGCACCGTGGGATTGGCAACCACCTC
>CAYYGF010000254.1:692-1725 GCA_964471315.1 uncultured Oscillospiraceae bacterium
TACCGGATGCCGCTTTCCGTCAAGGCCTTTTTCAGCGGTTCCAGCATACCGCTGATATGCAGAAAGCCATCGGTGACCACCAGAACGTTTTGGATGTTCTGCTCTTCCAGACAGCCGGGGATGGCTCCCACTGATGTCAGAACCCTGGGAGAGCGGTAAGGCAGGATGGGCAGTGCCAGCCGAAGGACGGTCTGAAAACAGCGGCAGAATGCTTTTTGGAAGAAATTCATGTGCTTACTCCTTTGAAAAGATGTTGATTTATCAACAAATTGCTTTCAAGAAACCGCTTTCTACAGAAGCGGCAATGATAGCGGCTAAAATGCCATATGCTGGATCATGATACCAGCAAAAGTGGAGAAAGGCAACAGATTTTTCGAGAGAGGATACGAAAAGGCCCGCCGGGAAACCGGCGGGCCGTCCAACAAGTTTTACTGAATGGGCTCAAAGTCCGCGGCGCCGTGCTTGCACAGGGGGCAGACGATGTCGTCGGGCAGGGTATCGCCCTCATAGACCCAGCCGCAGACCTTGCACACGAAGCCCTTTTTGCCCTCCGTCTGGGGCTTGGGCTTGACGTTGTTCTGGTAGTAGGTGTAGGTCATGGTCTCCTTGTCGGACATGACCCGGGCCTCGGTGACGGAGCAGATGAACATGCCGTGGGTGTCCAGATCAACGAAGGACTCCACCTTCAGGCTCATGAAGGAGTTGATGTACCGGGGCAGGAAACGCAGGCCGTTGTCGGAGCGCAGCTCCTCAACGCCGGCGAACTTGTCGGCAGTCCGGCCGCTCTGGAAGCCGTAGTTCTGGAACACAGAGAAGGGGGCGGACACATCCAGACAGTTGACATTCAGAATGCCGGTCTGCTTGATCACGTGGTAGGAGTAGTTGGCCTTGTTGATGGTGACGGCCACCCGGTTGGGGGTGTTGGTGACCTGAGACACGGTGTTGACGATGAGACCATTGTCCTTGGTGCCGTCATTGGAGGTCACTACGTACAGACCGTAGCCGATATTAAAGAGGGCAGACAGGTCATTCT
>CAYYGF010000255.1:0-1713 GCA_964471315.1 uncultured Oscillospiraceae bacterium
GTCCCGGCAGACATTACTGCCGGGACTGAAACTGTTTTACGAGCACCCGCCTTTTTCCGGTGGCTTTTCCGTGGCAGGTTATTTCAGAAAAAGATGAATCAGTCGATTGCTGAGTTTGGAATAGGGCTGGTAGCGCATGGGCAGATCCAGCCAGGTCTTTTTGTCTACGATGCTTTTGTAGTGGGTGAAGGCATCGAAGCCCGCTTTTCCGTGATAAGCCCCCATGCCGCTTTCTCCCATGCCGCCGAAGCCCATATGGCTGGTGGCCAGATGAATCACGCAGTCATTGACGCAGCCGCCGCCAAAGGCGCAGCGGGAGGTGACCATGCGGACAGCAGCCTTGTTTTCCGCGAAAATATACAAGGCCAGGGGCTTTTCCCGGCTGTTTACCGTTTCAATCACTTCATCCAGCTGCGCAAAGGTCAGCACCGGCAGCACCGGGCCGAAAATCTCCTGGCCCATTACCGGATCCTCCCAGGTGATGTTATCCAGAAGGGTAGGCTCGATTTTCCGGGTCTCCGGATCGCTGTTTCCACCGAAAACCACCTTGCTTTTGTCGATCAATCCGGTAATCCGCTGGAAATGCTTCTCGGTGATGATCTTGCCGTAGAAACCGTTGTGCAGGGGATCAGGGCCGAACTGCCGCAGGATTTCCTCCCGCAGGTATCCCAGCAGTTTGTCCTTGACGGAGGCCTGACACAGCAGATAGTCCGGAGCTACGCAGGTCTGGCCGCAGTTTAAGAACTTGCCAAAAACAATCCGCCGCGCTGCCAGCTTCAAATCGGCGCTTTCGTCCACAATGCAGGGGCTTTTGCCGCCAAGCTCCAGTGTTACCGGAGTCAGATGAGGCGCGGCCTTTTCCAATACCAGACGGCCGACGTTTTTTCCGCCGGTGAAGAAAATGTAGTCAAATTTCTCCTCCAGCAGGCAGGCGTTTTCCGCCCGGCCACCGGTGACCACCGCCACATATTCCCGGGGGAACAGACTGCCAATGAGCGTTTCCAGCAGGGCACTGGTGGCGGGGGAGTAGGCGCTGGGCTTGACAATGGCGGTGCAGCCCGCGGCAATGGCATCCGCCAGAGGATCCAGGGTCAGCAGCAGGGGATAGTTCCAGGGGCTCATAATCAGACTGACTCCATAGGGAGTGGGCTTTCGGTAGCTGCGGGAGGCGAACTGGGCCAGGGGCGTGGGGACGGTTTTCTCCCGGGAGAAGGAACGAACATGCTGGATCAGATAGCTGAGCTCGCTGATGACCAGCCCGGTTTCGCACAGATAGCTTTCCTCTGGGGATTTTTCCAGATCTTTGAGCAAAGCATCGGCGATGGCCACCTCGTTTTCCAGCAGGGCGGCGCGCAGCTTTTTCAAAGCGGCAATGCGAAAGGAGACGTCCAGTGTGGCGCCGCTTGCAAAGTAGGCCCGCTGGTCTGATACAAGCTGGCTGATTTCCTGGGGATTCATGGCTGTTCCTCCATAACGTCAAAGTAGAATTTCTGCAATTCCTGCCGGTTCATCAGCACCGGAACAGGGTACGGCGGATTGGCCTCCTTGTCGGCATAGGCGGCCAGCTTGGGAATATCGGTGGGACGAATGCCGGGGAGCTTTTCGGGGATGTCCATGCTCCGATTCATCCGGCGGATTTCTCCAATGAGAAGGCCGGGGGCCGCGGCCTCCGGGGTGGCGGCGTCCGCAATGTGCATGGCGATAGCGATATCC
>CAYYGF010000256.1:0-1682 GCA_964471315.1 uncultured Oscillospiraceae bacterium
CGACCCGCCTTACGGCGGGCCACCTTCCCCAAAGGGGAAGGCATGGGCGCTGTAAGCGCCAGTGCTGTAAACTACAGTTTTCAGCAGTAACGATACCGAGCGGGTCAGGGCAATCACAAATACCACCGCACCGTGCACGCATTGTCCGCGGCGACTCGCCGCTACCGCCGCAGCCCTTTGGGGTAGTGGTTTTTCAGGACCTGGCCGTCGCCCTTGCCCCAGCCGATGGAATAGTCCCCGGCGCAGACCAGGCACCAGCCGGTTTGCTGTGACGGAATCACGTCTCCGTGAAGATAGGCCCTGATCTGCTCCGAGTCCGGGCCAAAGCACTGCATGGTTTTGCATTCTCTCAGCCACAGCGCCAGAGCGTGAGCCGGTTCAAACCGGTCCTTTTTTACGCACCCCAGCTCCAGACCGGGACGCAGAACCTTCAGCCTTCGAATATCCGGCATTTCCTCCGGCCCCCAGAAAAGGTTCTGGCCAAAGGACACCGCCTTGCCCGGGGGCAGCTGGATGCCCAGCTCCTTGGCAAAGCGCTGCCACTGAGGGGGCAGCTTTTCGCCGGGGATCGGGGCGGGGGAGTCCCCGCCGTCTCCGGCCTTTCGCAGAACGGCGGCAAAATGCCCCTCTCCCAGCAGCTTGTGGGGCCACAGGCGGAAGCTGCCGTTTTCCCCCGGCGTGAACCAGGGGGCCTCCACCGCCTCCGGGGTGAATTCCGGATGGGCCGCCAGGAAGGCCGCCACCGCCCCTTCATCTTCCTCCGGGGCGAAGGTACAGGTGGAATACACCAACCGCCCGCCGGGGCGCACCAGTCGGGCTGCGGAATGGAGGATCTCTCCCTGCCGCCGGGCGCACATTTCCACCGTCTCCTGGCTCCAGTCTGTGACGGCGGCTTCCTCCTTGCGGAACATGCCCTCGCCGGAGCAGGGGGCGTCCACCAGCACCCGGTCGAAAAAGCCGGGGAAACGCTGGGCCAGGGTTTCCGGGTGCTCGTTGGTCACCAGGGCATTGCCCACCGCCATCCGCTCGATGTTCCGGGACAGGATTTTGGCCCGCTTGGGGTTTATTTCATTGCACAGAAGAAATCCTTTGCCCGCCATCCGCCCGGCAATCTGGGTGCTTTTGCCCCCGGGGGCGGCACAGAGGTCGCAGACCCGTTCGCCGGGCTGGGGATCCAGCAGAGCCACCGGCGCCATGGCACTGGCCTCCTGTAGATAATATACGCCAGCTTCATGGTAAACGTGCAGGCCGGGGCGGGAATCGGGATCGTAATAAACCGCCTCCGGTTCCCATGGAACGGCCTGGCCCACAAAGGGCAGCTCCGGCCGCTCGCCCTTCAGCGGATTGAAGCGAAGGGCTACCGCCCGGGGCCGTTCCAGGCTGTTCAGGAACGGTTCATATTCGTCGCCAAGCTGGACTTTCATCCGGGCAAGAAAAGCTTCCGGCAGCATAGCGTAACCTCCCATTTTGGATCAGATGAACAGAGTATAGCATACCGGAGGGCTTTTTTCAATTCTTTCGGTATTCCCCCCAACGGTGTTCTTTTAAAATGCATATCAGCCTCACTCGGCAGAAAGATAAATTGTAATTTATAGCACTGGCGCTTACGGCGCTCATGCCTTCCCCCTTGGGGAAGGTGGCCCGCCGTAAGGCGGGTCGGATGAGGTCTTATTCTTCCATTT
>CAYYGF010000257.1:0-1677 GCA_964471315.1 uncultured Oscillospiraceae bacterium
GTTCAGCTCCGCATACTCCTTGAGGGCGTGGACGCGGGTTCTGCCCACGCCTCTTCTGGGTTCATTTACCGTGCGCAGGAAGCTGATGTCGTCCCCGGAATAGATCATCCGCAGATAACACAGCACATCCTTGATCTCCTTGCGCTTGTAAAATTCCACACCGGAATAGAGCACATAGGGAATCTTACTGCGGATCAGGGATTCCTCCACTGCCCGGGAAACGTAATGGGCCCGGTACAAAACACCCATGGACGAATAGGGCATTCCTGCCTCATGAAGGGCGCGCATGTTGGCGGTGATCCAGTCCGCCTCCAGTTGGCCGGTTTTGGCGTGGAAGTACAAAGGCTTTCGGCTGTCCTCCCGGACGGCGGTAAGCTGCTTTTTCAGTCTCTCCCGGTTTTTGTCGATTAGGGCGTTGGATGCCGCCAAAATCTGCGGTGTGGAACGATAGTTGGTATTTAAGAAAATGGTCTTCGCCCCGGGGTGGCGGCTGTCAAATTCCAGAATGAACTTCACATCCGCACCCCGCCAGGTGTAGATGGTCTGATCCGGATCTCCCACAACAAACAAATTCTGATGAAAGCCGGACAGGATGTCCGCCAGTGCGTACTGATCCTTGTCAATGTCCTGGAATTCGTCCACCATAATGTATTCCAGCCGTGACTGCCACTTTTCCCGCACCGCCTTGTCATGCTCCAATATGTAAAGCGTAAAATAAATCAAATCATCAAAATCCAGGCCGTAGCATTTGCGCTGCTCATAAAAATAGCGGTACAGCACCTTATCCTTCAGCGTGGTGGCTTCCTCCGACAATTTGCGCAGTTTTTCCGGACAGCCAATCAACGTTTTGACGTACCCCCGGCCTCCCTTTCGCCAGCCGATGTGGTCAATGGCCTCCTTGATGGTTAAGTCCCGGCTGGTGATGCCCAGATCCTCAAATACCGTGCGCAGCATGGCCTCCTTATCCTCCTCATCCAGGACGATAAACGTGGTGGGGTACTGAACTGCATGGCAATCTTCCTTCAGCAGACCCACGCAGAAGCCGTGAAAGGTGGTAATCCGGCCCAAATCTTGATCCGGCAGCTGACGGCGGATGCGTTTCTTCATCTCCGCCGCAGCCTTGTTGGTAAAAGTAACACACAGAATGTTGGCGGTGGAAATGCCAAGCATCTCCACCAAATACAGATACCGTGCCGTCAAGGTCTTGGTTTTCCCAGAACCGGCTCCGGCAACAACGCGGATGTATCCTTCCGTTGTGGTGGCAGCCTCCAGCTGCTCCGGGTTCAATTGCTTTACATACTCCACCAAAAACACCCTTTCCCTTTAGCTGTTTTGCTGTTTCGATGCTATCATAGATTCCGTCCAATAAAACGGGTACGATACCTGTGACGCTTGCTTTTTCCGCGGGATTATTGTAAGATGGAACTATTCCAATTCGAAAAGAGGTTTCTCTATGGTTAACGCTTTGCTTGCCGCGCTTTCCGCCCTGCCCCAGGTGGAGGCCATCGCACTGGGCGGTTCCCGGGCCGGAACGCATTTTGATGAAAAAAGTGATTATGACGTTTACCTGTATTGTACCGCACCGGTTCCCGAGGCAGTGCGCCGGAATATCTTGCGCCAGAATTGCCAATATATGGAAATCGGCAACCATTTTTGGGAATACGAGGACAATTGCAC
>CAYYGF010000258.1:0-1611 GCA_964471315.1 uncultured Oscillospiraceae bacterium
AGCTGGTGGAGATCAAGGAGCGGGAGCACCTGGACAAGATTTCCGACATCAAGGGCGTCCAGCAGAAGATCGAGTGGGGCAGCCAGATCCGCAATTATGTGTTCATGCCCTATACGCTGGTGAAGGATACCCGCACCGGCTGCGAGACTTCCAACGTCAACGCCGTGATGGATGGTGCTCTGGATCCCTTTATTGAAAGCTATCTCAACTGCCTGGCCACCGGAAACTGGGTGCAGAAGTAAGAAAAAGCGCTTTTTGGGCTTGATATTTGAAAACCGATGTGCTATACTATATGGGCTATTGTAAGGCCCACCTACGCACTTCGGGCCATTTACCATTCGCTGTCCGCGAATTTGGCGGAGGGAGGTTACGTTTAATGGGCATTTTCAAGACGGTTTTGATTGTTCTGGAAGCGATTTGCAGCCTGGCGCTGATCGTTGTGGTGCTGCTGCAGTCCGGCAAGGAGGCTGGCCTGTCCGGCGCGCTGACCGGTGCTTCCGAGTCTTATCTGAGCAAGAATAAGAAGGGCAACATGGAGCAGGTGCTGGCTTCCTCTACCAAGTGGATTGCCATTGCCTGGGTTTTGCTGACCCTGGTGCTCAGCTTGGTGTAATGTCACAGTGGGAAAGGCCGCGGCAAAACGCCGCGGTCTTTTTGTATCTTAATAAATCCGGGATTTTTGTTTAAGAATCCATTAACGGCCTTGTTTTTGAACCAAACAAGGCGTATAATACACCTTAACTTGCGAAAGGAGCGAATGCTATGAGAAAACGTTACCTGCTCTGCGGGGCGCTGCTTCTGGCGCTGACCCTGTCCGGCTGTCAGCCTTCCGCAGAAGCCCGGCAGACCATTGCCACGGTTACCCCGGAGACTACCTGTCAGGAAACCATGACCGTGCCTCAGAGCGCGGAAACCTCGGAGGATGCGCCTGAGGGCGATGCGGCTACCTATTACATCCGCCAGGTTTACGCGGAACAGATTGCTGCCTACAAAACGGCGCTTTCGGAAAAATGGGAGGAAAGTGCCTATTATGAGCATGACATGAGCCCAGTGGCGGCGGCTTACTATGAGGGCGACCCGCTGGAAAACGTGGGATTTGGGTTCGCAGATCTGGATGGGGACGGAACCTGGGAGCTGCTCATCGGGGCGACCAAGGAGGCGGTGCTGTTTGAAGCCTGGACGGCGGGCAGCGGCCAGCCGGTGAAGCTGTTCACCGCCGGGTACCGGAACCGTTATGCACTGGTGCGTCTGGAGGAAGGGGGATATCTGATTGCCAACGAAGGCTCCAGCAGTGCGGCAAGCAATGCCCATTTCTACTATACGCTTCGTGACGGCGCACTGGCGCTCCAAGAGGGCGTGATGTTTGACTCCTCTGCCGATCCGGAGCATCCGTGGTTTCTAACCTATGACGAGGACTGGGATGTTTCCAACGACATCCCCGTGGAGGAAGACATGGCCCAGGACATCATCGACTCCTTCACCAATTGCTACACCATCCCCGAGTATTTGTCCTACGGGAATTTACAATAATGCGTACCGAATTGCTTTCTGCCTGAATTCCATAAAAACGGTTTTCAAGAGCCGTTTTTATGGAATTACGCACCGAACGGT
>CAYYGF010000259.1:0-1610 GCA_964471315.1 uncultured Oscillospiraceae bacterium
ACCTTGACCAGGGCCTGAATCAGGGCTTTCAGGTTGGCAGAGCCCTTCTTGAGAGGCATCCAGCTCTGGGTATACTTGGTGGCGCCGAATTCATCCTCTCCGGCGGGAACCAGGGCGGCGTTCTTGATGTGGACATGGGCCAGGTAGGCGCCCAGCATGTCAAAGCTCTTGTTGTAATCCTCGTAGCCCTCGTAGACCATGTTGCCGGGATCGAAGATCACGCCGAAGTAGTTGGGGTCGAAGCCGTCCAGCACCCGCATAGCGGAGCTGGCGCTGGAAATGATCATGCCGTGATGGGTTTCAATGAGCATTTTCACGCCGTACTTTTTCAGCATAGGCTCCACATGGCGAAGGTATGCCCGGGTGTCCTCAAACTGTTGGGCATAGGGCTTGCTGGGGTCATACTTATCCATAGGGCCGCGGATGCTTTTGCAGCCGATAGCAGCAGCGGCTTCCAGCACGTGCTCCAAGGTCTCGTCGTCTCCCCGCAAGGAGGTGGCCAGGTTGACGATCTCAATGCCCGCCTCGTCGCAAAGGGATTTGGCGTTTTTGCATTCTTCCACAATATTGCCCACGTCCAGGGTAGCTTTGTTGTCCAGCCAGTAGCGGAAGGGGTAGGGGTCGACCCCCTGGGGGAACATGGAGCGGGGAAGACCGGCGGCAGAGTCCACCCGCCATTCCACGGCATCGTAGCCCATTTCCTTGATCAGGGCAACGGATTCGGGAATGTTGTATTCCGGCAGGCTGACGGTATAAACGGCTAATTTCATCAAAATCTCTCCTTTTATGTATTCTATGTGCATTATAACGTATTGCGTGGGGAAATACAAGGGGAGAATTGGACGTTTTGTATGGGAAACGATAAAACCGCCTCGTTGGAGGCGGTTTTCGTATCACATCTTTTCCGGTGCGGAGAAGCCCAGCAGGCGGATGCTGGTTTCCAGCACATCTTTGGCAAGGCCCAGCAGGGCGATGTTTCCGGCCTTGACAGCGGCGTCCTCTTCCTTGAGCACGGGAGTCTCATGGTAGAACTTGTTGACGCAGCCGGCCAGGTCATAGATATAGGCGCAGATCAGATTGGGGGCGGAGGAAGCCAGCGCGCTTTCCAAAGCGGGGGCGAACTTGGTGATGGCGATCATCAGATCCTTGGCATAGCCGTTGACCGGTGGCTGGATGGGAAGATTCTCCCAATCGCCGTATTTTGCCAGAATGGACTTGATGCGCACGATGGTATACAGAATATAGGGGCCGGTGTTGCCCTCGAAGGCGGCGAAGCGGTCCATGTCGAACACATAGTCCTTGGTGGGTTGGTTGCTCAGGTCGCCGTATTTCAAGGCGGCTAGGGCGATCTTGGCAGTGGTGGCGTCCACCTCATCCTCCGCGACGATCCGGTTTTCCACCACCTTGGCCCGGACAAAGGCGGTCATGTCGGCGATCAGCTGCTCCAAGCGCATGACGCCGCCCTCCCGGGTCTTGAAGGGCTTGCCGTCGGCACCGTTCATGGTGCCGAAGCCCAGGTGCTCCAGCTCCACATTGGGGGGCACGATGCCGCCCTTTCTGGCGGCCCGGAACACCTGCTCAAAGTGCAGGGCCTGCCGCTTGTCGGTGAC
>CAYYGF010000260.1:0-1591 GCA_964471315.1 uncultured Oscillospiraceae bacterium
CGGAAAAAAATATCCGAACCATAGAACGAAACGAAGCCTCCGGCAATTGAGCCGGAGGCTTCTGACTGTCGATCAAGCCCAGCATTGCTGAGCTTTTTCGACAGTCATAGGGCGGGGTCGTGACACGCCGTATGATATTGCTACCACAGAACGATACCGAGCGTTACCCAATGGTGTCACGAATATCACGAAGCTGGCGCACGAATTGTCCGCGGTGACTCACCGCCACTGCTCTTGGCGGAACTTGCGGTTGTGCCGCGGCGGGGTTGCGACCAACTTTTTCTCCGGGACGCGGTATACTGCCTTCATACCAAGCAGGAGGTGACGGCATGGAGGTTTACCTGGATTTGGTGGTCATTCTCAACTTTTTGGTGGACTTTTTGCTGCTTTTGGGGACAAACCGGCTGTCCGGTTTTCCACTGGCGGCAGGGCGGTGCGCCGCCGCCGCGGGGCTGGGGGCGGTGTACGGCGGCGTGTGCCTGCTGCCATCGTTCCGCTTTCTCAGCGGCACCCTCTGGCGGCTGGTGTGTCTGGCGGGAATGGCGGTGATCGCCTTCGGCTGTAACGCCAATGCGGTGAAGCGCGGCGGGGTGTTCGTGCTGCTGAGCATGGCACTGGGGGGCGTGGCGCTGAATGTGGGAAGGGGTGGCTTCTGGCCGCTTCTCCTGTGCGCCGGGGCGGTGTGGCTGCTGTGCCGGATCGCCTTTGGCCGGCAGATCGGGGGCAGGGAATATGTCCGTGTGACATTGTGCTATGGGGAAAACTGCCAGTCCATCCTGGCACTGCTGGACACAGGCAACACCCTCCGGGATCCCATCACCGGGGAGCCGGTGCTGGTGGTGGACGGCAGTGTGGGACAGCGGCTCACGGGCTTGACCCAGGCGCAGCTTCGCGCGCCCCTGGAAACCCTGGCCCGGCGGCCCATTCCGGGGCTGCGGCTGATCCCCTACCGGGCGGTGGGACAAAGCGGCGGGATGCTGCTGGGACTGCGGCTGGACAAGGTGATCATCGGCCCCCGACAGGGCAGCGCCATCGTGGCCTTTGCCCCGGAGGGGTTCTGCGACGGTACGTATCAGGGACTGGTAAGCGTGGAAGGAGGAGCGCTATGAAGTGGCTGGAACTGCTGAAAAAGCTGATTTTCCCCGGGGAGGGAACGATTTTTTACATCGGTGGGAGCGATGTCCTGCCGCCGCCCCTGCGGGGACAGCAGGAGCGGGATGCTCTGGAGGCGCTGGAAAAGGGAGACGAAACCGCCAGACAGCGCTTGGTGGAGCACAATCTGCGGCTGGTGGTCTACATCGCCCGGCGGTTTGAAAACACCGGAATCAATTTGGAGGATCTGATCTCCATTGGCACCATCGGCCTAATCAAGGCCATCGGCACCTACCGACTGGACAGAAAAATCAAGCTGGCCACCTACGCCTCCCGGTGCATTGAAAACGAAATCCTCATGTACATCCGCAAAACAGCCAACCAAAAGGCAGAGGTGTCCCTGGATGAACCCATCAACATGGACGGTGACGGCAACGAGCTGCTGCTGTCCGACATCCTGGGTACCGACGAGGATATGATCCTGCGCCCGTTGGAGGAT
>CAYYGF010000261.1:0-1559 GCA_964471315.1 uncultured Oscillospiraceae bacterium
GCCGTACCCAGGGCGATAATCAGGGCAATGGCAATATACCGGCCCATGGATCTTGCAATGGACCGGCGCAGATTTCTTCCCATCATGTTACGCTTCATTACCATTCAATCTCCGAAATGTCCATGGGATTTTGATTTTGCTCAATGGATGCCACAGTGCCGTTCTTCACCCGGATGACCCGATCCGCCATGGCAGTCAGGGCGCTGTTGTGGGTGATGATGACCACAGTCATGCCGGTGCGCCGGCTGGTGTCCTGCAGGAGCTTCAGTATTGCCTTGCCGGTCTGGTAGTCCAGCGCGCCGGTGGGCTCATCGCAGAGCAGCAGCTTGGGATTCTTCGCCAGGGCCCGGGCAATGGCCACCCGCTGCTGCTCGCCGCCGGAGAGCTGGCTGGGGAAGTTCTTCATCCGATCCTCCAGGCCCACATTCTTCAGAACCTCCGGCGCAGGCAGGGGGTTTTTACAGATTTGGTTGGCCAATTCCACATTTTCCACAGCGGTGAGGTTGCCAATGAGGTTGTAAAACTGGAACACAAAGCCCACATCCATCCGGCGATACAGGGTCAGCTCCTTCCGGTTCATGGAGGAAATGTCCTTGCCGTCGAGAAGCACTCTGCCGCTGGTCAGTGTGTCCATGCCGCCGAGAATGTTTAAGAGAGTGGTCTTGCCCGCGCCGGAGGGACCGACGATCACCGTCAGCTCCCCTTTCTCGATTTCAAAGCTGGCGTCATGCAGGGCGTTGATCTCCACCTCGCCCATCCTGTAAATTTGTCCTACCTTTTGAAAGTCCACAACAGCCATTTTATCCATCTCCTGAATGATTACGTTTTCTTTCGGAACACCAGCAGCGTGCTGCCGATGTAGTTGAGGATGACCACCAGCACGCTGGCAAACAGCTTCCAGCCGATGCGGTTCCAATGCAGCAGATCCACCGTCACCAGCAGAATCAGATTCTCCGCCCCCAGGGAGGCAATTCTGGTGCCCACGAATTTCACAAATTCCGGCCCCACCGTCTTCATGGACCAGTCGTGACTCTCAAACACAAAGGGCTTGTTGGTCACATAGGCAAAGAGCACCGCAAAGACCCAGGCAATCGAGTTGCTGAGCCAGGCAGTGTGCAGCAACCGGTCACCGGGAAAATAAATCAGGTAAGTCACCACCGTGGTCAGCACACCGAAAAACAGGTAAGACAGAACATCCCAGTATTTTTCTATCAGAGAACGAAGTTTTTCAATCATAATTTGCCTCCAATCAATTTCCGACTGATTATATCATATCTCTTCCAGAATTTGCAACAGATTTTTTTGAAAACAGGTATTGACATTCCTTTTCTTTATCGGTATAATACTATCGATACTAAAAGGAGGAATAAATTATGAAGCTTGCTTTTTTTGATACCAAGTCCTACGACATTCCCGGTTTTGACCGCTATGCCCTTCCCGCCGGCATCGAGATCAAATACTATGAGCCGAATTTGAATCGGGATACCGTGTCCCTGGCAAACGGCTTTGACGCGGTGTGCGTTTTCGTCAACGACACAGTGGATGCCGTGGTGGTGGAC
>CAYYGF010000262.1:0-1543 GCA_964471315.1 uncultured Oscillospiraceae bacterium
TTTCGCATTGCCTCCGGGAGGATACCGAAGAAGTTGCCGATGCCCATGGATGGCTCCAGAATGTTGCCGGTCTGAAAACCCATATTTCCAACTGCTTCATAGATTGCCCGGATGACTGTGGGGCTGGTGTAGTGGGCGTTGAGGGTGGAAGCACGGGCGGCTTCATATTCTGCCGGGGTAAGGGCGGTTTTCAGTTCCTGATACTCGGATGCCCAGCCGGACTTGCTGGAATCAAAGGCATCCGGCAGACCACCCCAGCCAACATACCGGGACAGAATCTCCTGCTCCTCTTTTGTTGCCTGCCTGCCCTCGGATTCAATGGTTTTCAGGGTGGTAATGGCGTCCATATTCCTGCGGAACTTGACCTTGGCACCGCCCATGCCCAAATCCTCGTCCGTAATGCGGAAGTTTTCGCTGCTGGGGATGGGAGCATCACGGGGCGGCTCCGGTTTCTCCGTGCGGAGAGTCTGCACCACAATGTCATAGGGAAGGTTATTCTTTTCTCCGGGGTATACTGCCACGGTTTCGGTGGACATTTCCGGCTGAACAGGCTGGTTTTCCTGCTGCTCGATATACCTTCTGACAAAGGAAATGGGTTCCGTGCGGAAGATGGGAAAGCCGGTGGAATTGGCAAAGGTAATGTCCTGAAAGTTGACAGAGCCAAAATCCAGATTCACACGGTCAACAAGGAAGGTTCTGCCGTCGATTTCAAAGGTGGATTCACCGGGAATTAGGTGGTCCCTGGCAAATTCCTCGTCAGAAATCCGCTGGGCATCCGCTTCAGCCTGCTGGACAATGGGAGCTGCGTCCAGCATTTCCGCATCCACAACCTCGCCGTTCACGATACCGTGTTCCGCAAGCTGCTCCCGGATGGCAACGGGGTCAATATCGTCCAGACGGTCATATTCTTCCTCCGTATAGAATTTTTCTGCTTTGATAAGCTGGGCAATGCGCCGCTGAACCTTTGCCCAGGGCAGCACCATTTCACCGTCAACCCCGGTAACAGCAATCCGCAGGGGCTGGGCGGGATCTGCGCCATACTCAAGGGCAAGCCATGCGGCGGTGTCCCGTTCCCGGCTGTGGGTTTCCATGTACCGCACCACAGCGCGTTTGCTGTCGATGCTGCCATTCCACTTCTGCATGGCTTCATCAATCTCTGCCTGGGTGATTTCACGAGCAACTGAACTGGATTGCTCCGTCCGCGCGATTACCGCATCTGCGGTAGAGCGAATTACAAAGGTTTCCAACCCCTTGTTGGGATCATGGTCAACCAGAACCACTCCCGCGCCGGTGTCCGCCAGAGCAGCGGAATGCTCCCCGAAATTCGCTTTTGGCAGGAAACATACTGTCACAGGCTGTCTCCTTCCAATTACTTCCCGCTGCACAGTTTCCAATCCTATCTGGGCAGATACAGCCTGCGCATCCTTTTCAAAGGCGAAATACCCATCGTTTAGCTTGACGAGAACCAAATAATCGGGGTATTCTTTCTTGATTTCCCGATAGTCCTGAAAGAAAGGACCAACCGAAGCGATGGTTTGTGCCA
>CAYYGF010000263.1:0-1531 GCA_964471315.1 uncultured Oscillospiraceae bacterium
GTTTTGGCGGGGCCGGTTGGAAGCCTGCTGCTGCTCGGCGTGCACCGCTGGTTTCCAAGGCTGGCTCTGTGCGGCTTGGTGCAGGGCCTTTTCAATCTGCTGCCGGTGCGCCCGCTGGATGGGGGGCGGGCTTTGGAATTGGGGACGAGGCTGCTCTGTCCCGCCTGGACGGAACGGATTCAGTTTGCCGCAGAATTGAGTGTTTTTCTCTGCGCCGGACTGACAGCCGGCGCTATTTTCGGAAGAGCGGCGCTGTGGCTGCTGGGGATTGGCTGGATTTGCCGCCGGTTATGGAGAAAAAAACCTTGCAAAGCGGGGCGAAACGGGGTACAATAGCCCTACTATGGATAACGAGGTAACACTATGACCGATATCAAGCAGCGCATTCTCCCCAGGGTGCAAAAGCCTGCCCGGTATACCGGCGGGGAATGGGGAGAAGTGAAAAAGAATAAAAAGGACGTCCGGGTTCGGGTGGCCTTCTGCTTCCCGGATACCTATGAGATCGGTATGTCCAATGTGGGCATGCGAATCCTCTATGGGGTGATGAACCAGATGGAAGGGATCTGGTGCGAGCGGGTGTTCGCGCCCTGGGGCGATATGGAGGAGGCCATGCGCCAAAACAGCCTTCCCCTTTGGGCATTGGAAAGCCAGGATCCGGTCAAGGAATTTGACATGATCGCCTTTACCATCGGTTATGAGATGGCCTATTCCAATATTCTGAATATGCTGTCCCTGGCGGGCGTTCCGCTCCATGCCCGGGAGCGGCATGATCTCAAAAACATGGTGTTCGCCGGAGGTGTCTGCGCCTTCAATCCGGAACCTATGGCGGATTTTATCGACTTTTTTTCCCTGGGAGAAGGGGAGGACAGCACGGTGGAAATCGTGTCCCTCTATGACCGGGCCAAAGCGGAGGGGTGGAGCAAGGATGCCTTCCTCCATGCGGTGGCCAAAATTCCAGGGGTCTATGTCCCCAGCTTTTACCGCCACGAATACAATCCAGACGGCACCCTGGCGGCAGTGGTTCCCCTGGAGGGCGCACCGGAGACGGTGACCAAGCGGATTGTGGAGGATTTGGACAGCGCCTATTTCCCCACGAAAATGATCGTGCCCTCCACAGAGATCGTCCACGACCGGGCCAATCTGGAGGTGTTCCGGGGCTGTATCCGGGGCTGCCGGTTCTGCCAGGCGGGCTTCAGCTGCCGTCCGGTGCGCAAAAAAAGCCCAGAGGTGCTCTACCGCCAGGCAGTGGAGACGCTGGAGCATTCCGGCAACAATGAGGTCACCATTTCCAGCCTGTCCACCTCTGATTACCGGGGGCTGAAGGAACTGACGGACGCGCTGATTCCCTACTGCGCGGACAATAAGATCAATTTGTCGGTGCCCTCTCTCCGGGCGGATAACTTCTCCCGAGAGCTGATGGAAAAGCTCCAGACCGTACGCAAAAGCGGCTTGACCTTTGCGCCCGAGGCCGGAACCCAGCGGCTGCGGGATGTGATTAATAAAAATCTAACGGAGGAGGAAATCCTAAATA
>CAYYGF010000264.1:0-1511 GCA_964471315.1 uncultured Oscillospiraceae bacterium
CGAATTCGCCAAAATCTGCGGCAGCTTCACCTGTCCCCTGGAGGAATCCCCCAATCCGGAGGCGGAGAAGGTGATCATGGAATTCGCGGAAGGATATTTCAGCGGAAATCAGGTTGCCATGCTGGCCAACTACTACGGCGACAGCCAGAATCTGAGAGATTTGTACACCCAGGATGCCAGCCGGGTGCGGATCGTGTCATTGCAATGGCTGGAGGAATTGGAGAAAAATATCCGGGAAAACGGTGTCGCCCCGGTGTCGGTGGCCTTCCTGGAAACGGAGCAGAGCGATTCCTACACCTATCTTTCCATGGAAGTGATGAAAACCCAGGCGGGCTACCGGGTCAGCTCCTACGGCTTGGAGAAATAATCGGCAATGGTATAACCGTTGCTTCCACAAAGAACACCGCTGCCTGCTTGGAACCGGCAGCGGTGTTTGCGTTGCTTATTTTTTCTGATAGCTTAGTCCGAAGCCCAGCGGCAGCCAGCTTTCTCCGCTGCCGATCTGATCAACGGAACTGTACCAGGGACTGGGGAGCTTTCCGGTGAAGTCAGACTGCCCACACAGAACATTTACAACGCCCTGTCCCTCAGAACCAGGGAGATAGCACATGACAACGCTGTCCCAGTCGTCCCAATACTCGTCGATGATCACCTGACGCCCGGCGACGATGCAGGCAACCGTGGGCTTGTTCAGCATCCTGGCCTCTTCAATGGCTGCTTCATTTCCTTTGAGCCCCAGTGCGCCGCAAAGCTGCAGATCTGCGGTATCGCCGTTCCATTCCGCATAGGCTTTTTCGCCAACTACAAGGAGCACCACATCTGCCTTGTCGGCGTTTTTCCGATTGGTAATGACGGTAATGCCCAGCTCTTCCGCTTTGTCCAGGAATCCTTTCAGAATCGTGTTAACTCCCTTGATATAAGAGGGGCTTTCGTTCCAGTTGATGGTCCAGCCGCCGCATTGTGCAGCGGGGTTGTGTGCAGCAGGGCCGGTGATATAAACGGACATACCCCGTTGCAGGGGAAGTGTATTTCCACTGTTTTTCAGCAGAACAAGACTTTTTTCCACCAATGCTTCCGCCAAATCCCGATATTCCTGGGAACCCACCTCTGACTGGGAGGTAACGAGACTCTCACAGAGGGGATCCTGGAAAATACCGGAATCCAGTTTCACCTGGATAATTCTTCTGACGGCGTCATTAACTCTGTCCTCGGTGATCTTGCCGCTTTTCACTGCCCTAATGATGATCTCCCGCGCTTCACCGAAGGTGTCAACTTCCATGAGCATATCGATTCCGGAATTGACGGCGGTGATTACCTGTTCTTCATAGCTGCTGGGGGAGGTGTTCTGCACAGAGTTCCAGTCGCTTACCACAAAGCCCTCAAAACCCATTTCGTTTTTCAGCCGCCAGATATAGTCCCCATTCTCGTGCATCTTCACACCGTTGACGGAAGAATGGCTGACCATGATGGTCTGTGCCCCCGCGTCGATGAGCTCCTGATAAACAGAGAGC